>CAZCHW010000063.1:0-8799 GCA_964498375.1 uncultured Syntrophomonadaceae bacterium
GGTCAAGCTTGCCTTTTTCGGCTTCTTCGGTCAGGTCGCGCCCGTAACGTAAAAGAGCTTCGTAAGTATCCTCAGGGTTGTCGCTGGTAACCCGTTGTGCTCCACGTACTGTTTTCAGCGAGTCGAGCAGGCGATTTCTGTCCAGGGCAAATTGACCGAACAGTTTTTTCAGGTCATCATCGCTTTCCTCGGTCAGGGCAAGCAGCAGGTGTTCCACGCTGACATAGTCATCTTTAAGCTGTTTTGCCTCCTGTTCAGCCCTGGACAGAACCCGGGCCAGCGAAGAACTCATCTGCAGCGTCCCTTCGTAGCCGGATACTTTTGGAATTTGGGATAACAACTTTTCCAGGCCCTGTTTAAAGGAAGCAGGATCGATTCCGGCATGTTCGATGAACCGGCCGGTTAATCCCTGGTCCTGATCAAGCATAGCCCCAAGTAAATGCTTGGGCCCGACCACCTGGTGGCCCTGGTTTGCCGCCAGTTCCTGTGCGGCGGCGAGCGCTTCTCTTGATTTATTGGTAAACCGGTTTAAATCCATTTAATTCACCTACTTTCTACGCAGACGTTCTACTTCGTCTTGCAAAAATTCAATTCTGTCGAGCAAATCGACAATAATCGATGCTCCGATTGTGTTGACACCGCAATTTTGCTTCAGCCTTAAAATCCGCTGTAAGTAACGCAGATCAGCACAGCTGATTGACTCTTCCTTCAAAGTGATCAAACCCATTTCTTCGTATATAGCCAGCAGGTCAGGGTGAATTCCCACGCTGCGGGCAGTAATTCTTTCTCCCAGGTCGGTGTGGCAGTGAATGTGGATTAGTTTCATCTTAATCACTCCCCACCTTTCCGCAAATCATGTAACTGCTTATACAAATTCTTTTCCTCTTCGCTTAAGTCGGAAGGCAGATCAATTACCAGTTTTATATACAAATCGCCCCTGGTTTTGTTTTTCTTAACAAAGCCTTTCCCTTTCAGGCGTAATTTGCTGCCGCTTCCGCTGCCCGGCGGCACTTTTACGTTAACCCTGCCATCCAAAGTTTGGATCGGTATTTTATCGCCAAAGAGGGCCTGATCAGGTCTGATTACCGTGTCGACCTCGATATTGTCACCGTTTAGCTTATAGACAGGATGAGCGCGCAGGCGAACTTTTAAATAGAGATCGCCTTTCGGGCCTCCACTCAGACCATTACCACCCTGTCCTTTAAGACGAATACGGCTGCCTTCCCTGACCCCGGCAGGAACTTTAACATCTAATGTTTTTTCAGAAGGAACCTGGCCGGTTCCACCACATTGGGGACAGAAACTGCTTTCGCGCATCCCACTACCGCTGCAGCCGGGGCAAATATCACTGCTGCCGATCCGTAAGGATTTAGTAGTTCCCCGGTATGCTTCTTCAAGGGTTAATTCAATTTCGCTTTCAAGGTCTTCTCCTCTTACCGGGCCCCGCCGTGCGCTTCGCCCGGTCCGACCAGCCCCTGCAGGCCCTTGTCCCCCGAAAAACATGTTGAAGAAATCGCTAAAACCGCTAAAGTCGCCAGAACTATAATAATGGGCCCCATCCATATCGGGAGGAGCCTGAAAGTCCTGGCCCTCTTTCCAGCGACTGCCGAGCCGGTCGTAGCGGGATCTTTTTTCAGGGTCCTTCAGCACTTCATAGGCTTCATTAATTTTCTTAAATTCTTCTTCGGCCTTTTTCTTTTCCGCTGCCGGGTGCAGGTCGGGGTGCCATTTACGGGCCAGCTTGCGGTAAGCGCTTTTTATTGTCTTTTCGTCGGCATTTCGATCCACACCGAGCACTTCATAGTAATCCTGAAATTTTACAGCCATAAATATTCCCCCATAAAAATTACCCGTATTGATCAACTTTTCAATGTTTGCCAAAAATCCTGTGAATAATTATTCCTGCGGTTCAGGCTTTTTAGCTACCATTACCTGGGCCGGTTTAAGCAAGAGATCGCCCAGCCTGTACCCAGGGCATATCTCTTCGGCCACGCAACCTTCCGGACATAGATCGGTAGCAATGTAACCCAGGCCTTCCTGCTCTTCCGGGTCATATGGTAAACCTACACATTCGATCGGCTTTACTCCCTGCTTATCTAACAGTTCGCCAAACTGCCGGGCCATAATTTCGATTCCCCGGGCTGCTGCAGGATCTTGAACCTGTTTTCGGGCCTGGTCAAAAATTTCAAGGAACTTCAGCAGGTCTAGCATAATATCTTTTCTGAACATTGTCCGGTTTATTTCTGCATCTCGCTCAACCCGCTTGCGGAAATTATCAAAATCAGCCCTGGTGCGCAGATGTCGGCTTTTTTCCTCTTCCAGGTTTGCCTGTAATTGTTCAATTTTCTGCTGCAATTCTTCTACCTGGCGTGCCAGACTCTGCTCATCAACACTGCTGTTATTCGCTTTCAGATTATCCATACCTGATCCCTCCGGATCCCGCAATTAGAGGCGGGATAATAGAGGATAGGGGCCCGGCGAACCGGGCCCAATTATCCTGGTCACAGTTGTTACTGTTCTTCATATTCCGCATCGACCACATCATCTCCACTGCTGCTGCCTGTTCCTGTGCTTTGCTGCGTACCTGCAGCGCTTCCTGTTTCGGTTTGCTGGTAAGCTGCTTCCGAGAGAGAATGCGCCGCCTGTTGCAGATCACTATGCAGAGAGCGGATTCTTTCAATCGCAGCATTTTCCTCTAGAGCTTGTTTAAGTTCTCCAAAGGTTTGCTCGAGTCTTGCTTTTTCATGAACAGGTAGTTTGTCACCCAGTTCTTTCATCTGGCGTTCAACCTGGTAGGCCAGGCTGTCAGCTTCGTTGCGTTCTTCTACTTCGCGACGCCGTAATTTGTCTTCCTCACTGTGCTGCTGGGCCTCCTGAACCATCCGTTCAATATCAGACTGGTCCAGGTTGGTTGAACCGCTGATCGTAATTGCCTGTTCTTTGCCGGTGCCCTTATCTTTTGCACTGACCTTTAAAATCCCGTTGGCATCTATATCAAAGGAAACCTCAATTTGGGGCAACCCGCGTGGAGCAGGCGCAATTCCTTCCAGCTTGAACTGTCCGAGAGACCGGTTGTCTTTGGCCAGTTCGCGTTCACCCTGTAAAACATGGATATCGACCGCCGGTTGATTATCTTCGGCTGTGGAAAATACTTCACTGTGCCTGGTCGGAATAGTAGTGTTGCGCTCAATTATTTTAGTCATCACCCCGCCAAGTGTTTCCACACCAAGCGAGAGCGGGGTAACGTCAAGCAGCACAACATCTTCCATTTCTCCGGCCAGTACCCCTGCCTGAATCGCTGCGCCAAGGGCTACAACCTCGTCAGGGTTAACGCTCTGGTTGGGAGATTTACCGATCATCTCACGCACCAGCTTCTGCACTGCCGGAATGCGGGTTGAACCGCCGACCAAAATCACTTCATCAATATCTTTTTCAGTCAGTTTTGCATCGGCCAGGGCGTCTTTAACAGGTTGACGAGTGCGTTCTACCAGGCTATGAGTTAAATCATCGAACTTAGCCCTGGTCAGTTTGGTGTCAAGGTGTTTTGGCCCATCTGCTCCGGCAGTGATAAACGGAATACTGATTGCGGTTTCTGTTGTTGAAGAAAGCTCAATTTTTGCTTTTTCTGCCGCTTCAATCAGCCGCTGCAGGGCCTGTTTATCCTGACGCAGGTCAATACCATTGTCTTTTTTAAATTCATCGGCCAGCCAATCGACCAGTGCCTTGTCGAAGTTGTCTCCCCCAAGGTGAGTATCGCCGTTGGTCGACTTAACTTCAAAAACACCGTCACCAACCTCAAGAATTGAAACGTCAAAGGTGCCACCGCCCAGGTCGAATACCAGGATAGTTTCGTTGCTTTTTTTATCCAGGCCGTAGGCCAGTGATGCTGCTGTCGGCTCGTTAATAATCCGCAGTACATTTATTCCGGCAATTTTTCCGGCATCCTTGGTTGCCTGGCGCTGGGCATCATTAAAATAAGCCGGGACAGTAACAACCGCATCGGTTATCTTTTCGCCCAGGTATTTTCCGGCATCCTCAACCAGTTTCTTCAGCACCATAGCCGAAATCTCTTCCGGTGCGTATTTCTTATTGCCTACACTGAACCGGACAGCATCATTCGATCCTGCTTCTACAATGTAAGGAACCAGGGTTCGTTCAGCTTTTACTTCGCTGTACTTGCGACCGATAAAACGCTTGACTGAGAAGAGGGTTTTCTCCGGGTTCAGGGCAGCCTGTCTTTTTGCTACCTGACCGACCAGCCGTTCGCCGGAGTCTTTAAAAGCCACAACAGAGGGAGTGGTTCTTGCACCTTCTGCATTTGTTATTACCTCCGGTTTGCCACCTTCTATAACTGCTACGGCAGAGAAGGTGGTGCCGAGGTCAATACCTACCGCTTTACCCATCATAGTCACCTCATTTCACTTTCTGGTTATATTTTTTAATCAAGCAAACCATCGCTGGCTACCTTAACCCAGATACATTCCTGGGCATGGCCGGCCAGCTCTTCTTTGATCATTTTTCTGATTGCTTCAATATCTTTCTGGGTTTGACCAAAAATTTGATTACATCCTTCATCAAGATCAAGATCAATTCCCTCCTGGGCCAGCTTGTTCACCGCTTCCAGATGTTCAAGAATTTCAGCATACTTTTCCCTGGTCGCCAGGGCATCGCGCATCATTTCCGCTTCTTCTTCGTCAAGCAGCTCAAATTTTTCTTTAGGTGCTCCACATTTCGGACAAAAATCCGGAGGTTCTTCTCCTTCATGCAGGTACCCGCAAACTTCACATCGCCACATTTTCATTCGACAAACCGCTCCCTTCGCATATTTAGTTACATACTTTCAGGTTTTCACCTTTTAAAGCTCTGGCTAACTCACGGTCATACGTTAAAATCATCAGCTCGGGAAACTCTTTTTGCAGGGTTTTGGCCGTAGCCAGGTGCCATAAACCTGACCCTCCAAGCGGCCATTTGCAGGCCAGTTCACGCATCGCCCTGCTGTCGGGCACTATATTTAAACGGCTCCAGGGACCGCTTTCAAGGGCTTCAAAAAGAGATTCCATAATCAAGTCGGGCAGAAAACTTTCTCGCTGGACGCGGCTTAATATGGTATAAATCTCAGCTATGGCGAGGGCAGTCAGCAAATGCACACCCTTTTGTCTGGCCCGAGCTTGAACCTGTTCGCTGTGCCTGTCTTTAAAGAGGTACGAAAGCAGGGCAGAAGAATCCCAGTAAATTACCGCCAGCTTTTCAGTCATCACCATTTTCCTCCCCCAGGCAGCGCTGCAAAAAGTCATCTGGCAGCTCTACCGGTTCAGAGATGGGCTGGGTTGCGTCAGGCCGGGGTTCAATTAAACCGCAGCTTTCATAATTTTTGATCCGTTCTTCCAGGGAAAGGGCGGTATTGTCGGCAGGAATCAACCTTGCCACCGGGGTGCCGCGGTCGGTAATAATTATTTCCATCCCTTCGCGAACATCGCGGATTAACCTGCTCAGATTGATCCGTGCTTCCCTGATCCCAACATAATTTTTTTTCACTCAAACCACGTCCCAATGTAGTCACTGTTACTACATCTTCTATTATAATATTATAATGTAGTACTGTCAATGCAAAATGTGTACGCTGGCACTACATTAACAGTCTCTCTGAATACGGGTGATAATCAGTCGGCAGAGCAGGAATAAATCGGGCCGGGTCGAAATAGTAAATAGCAGGTAAACAACAATAGTTATTAACGGCAGAAGCGGGCAGTTACTACCAGCTCCGCGGATTTTTTTGGTTTGGAAAGGAGCACATACAGGTGTTAAAACTTGAACACGTTAGCTTCGAATTAAATGTCGACGAGAACAGGGTAGCGATTTTGCATGATATTGACCTTACATTTGAAGCCGGTAAAATGTATGCCCTGACCGGGCCGAATGGGGGCGGGAAATCGTCGCTGGCCCGGGTAATCATGGGTATCTATCCTCCAACCCAGGGGAAAATCTTTTACAAAGATGAAGATATAACTGAGCTTGGCATAACAGAACGGGCTAGAAAGGGTATTGGTTATGCTTTTCAACAGCCCCCCCGGTTCAAGGGTATGCAGGTAAAGGATCTTCTCGGCCTTGCCGCGGGTGATCAAAATAATGAAAAGCACTGTGCGGTTTTACGCCAGATTGGCCTCTGCCCCGACGAATACCGTGATCGGGCGTTGGATCAGAGTCTTTCCGGGGGTGAAGTAAAAAGAATTGAAATTGCAACCCTGCTGGCTTTAAATCCACAGGTGCGTATTTTTGATGAACCTGAAGCAGGCATTGATTTATGGAGCTTCGAGCAGCTTATCGAGGTAATCGGTTCCAGTCACAGAGAAGATTCAGTAACGGTGGTTATTTCGCACCAGGAGAAAATCCTGAACATGGTAGATGAGATTATTCTGGTCAGAGATGGAAAGGTAAGCATGCGCGGCAGTCGGGATAGAATCTGGCCGATGATTCGAGAAAGTACTCTCTGCGCTTGCCGTCAATCCTGTACAATGGAGGAAGAAATATATGCTGACTGCCCTCGATAAACGGTTGTTGGAGGAGATTGCCGACCTGCATGGTGACCCGCCGGGCGCTTTTAATATTCGCAAAGATGGCCAGGGGGTGGAAAGACGTTCGCTTGATGGCATAGAAATTATCCCCAAGCAAAACCAGCCCGGGATAGATGTTATAGTTGCCGCAGGCAAGGAAGGCACAGTTCATATTCCGGTAATTATGACGGAAACTGATCTCTCCGACCTGGTTTACAATACTATTGATATCGGTCCGGGTGCAAATATTACTCTTGTTGCCGGCTGTGGTATTCACAACCCCGGCTCCGGAACCACCCGGCATGATGGAGTGCATAAAATTTATGTTCGCAAGGGTGCCCGCCTGATTTATACCGAAAAGCATTTTGGCCAGGGAGAAGGAGGAGGCAAACGCGTTCTCAACCCGAAAACAGACCTGGTCGTTGAAGAAGGCGGATATGCCGAACTGGAACTGGTGCAAATTCGCGGTGTTGACGATACCCACCGGGTTACTGAAGTGGAAGTGCAGGCCGGAGGAAGACTGGTGATGTACGAAAGGTTGCTTACTGATGGTGAACAAACGGCTAATTCTGACGTGATTATTAAGCTTTATGGTGAAGAAAGTACTGCCAGGGTCATCTCCCGTTCGGTTGCCCAGGGTCATTCCAGGCAAATATTTAACCCCCGTGTCCTGGCATACGGGTCGGGTCGCGGTCATGTAGAATGCGACTCTATCATCATGGATAATGCTGTTGTCCGTTCCATTCCCGAGATCTGGGCCGAAAATGCCGAAGCTGAGCTGGTACATGAAGCTGCAATTGGTAAAATTGCCGGTGATCAACTGGTTAAATTGATGACCCTCGGGTTAAGCGAAGAGGAAGCAGAGGAAGCGATCATCAACGGATTTTTAAAATAAGGACTGGCTTAAAATAGAAGGGGGATCTCCTTGGGTATCATTACTATTTCCCGTGAATTTGGCAGCGGTGGCGAGACAGTTGCCCGCCTGGTTGCCGAAAAGACCGGGTTCCTGCTGGTTAATAAAGAGACAATCACTGAAGGGCTGGCCCGGTATGGTATTGAAAATCCGGTGCCCCCACTGGAAAAAGTGATCGCCGAAGAAGAAAATGAAGAAACGGCTCGCCGGTACATAGAGGCTATGCACGACCTTATTTACGATTTAGCAATCCGGCACAGCCTGGTAATTCTCGGCAGAGGCGGATCGATATTATTTGGCGACTATCCACCTGCCCTGCATGTCCGAATTATTGCTCAGTTTACCCGCCGGGTTAAACGGGTAATGAAAATTTACGATATCAATGCCGAAACAGCCGTCAAACTTGTCAAAGAGCAGGATAACGATAAGCGCTGCTACTACCGCCAGGTTTTTGATGTGAACTGGACCAATCTTCGCCCCTACGATCTGGTCATCAACACTGAAAAAATGATCCTTGAAGATGCCGCTGATATTATTATCGCTGCCTACCGCACCCACGCGGAACCCCGTGAAGTTCGGGACGGGCCAAACGGGATTGAATTTGAAGAGCGGATTTTCACCACGCCCGGGGAAGAGGAAGAAGAAAAGTTTATGCACCCCAGCGAGGAAGAATTTGCCCATATGCTTGATTTTTACCGGATTCACTGGGAGTATGAACCACGGACATTTCTGCTTGAGTGGGATAGCGAGGGTAATGTTCTGGAGGCTTTTTCCCCCGATTTTTACCTTCCCGATCAGGATCTTTATATCGAACTGACCACCCAGAAGCCGAAGCAGGCCTGGAAAAAGAACCGCAAAATCAGGAGAATGAAAGAGCTTTACCCGGATATAAGTGTCCGGTTGATCGACAAGCGCGGCTTTGAAAGCCTACTGAAAAAACATCATCCTGACAGCTATGAACAGGATTAATTGTGCACCAAAGGAGAATTACTGTGGATCATTTTAAAGGTTATCCCGATACAGGTTTAAAGGTGATTTTGCAGGCGGAAGAAATTGAAAACAAAATTGCCGAACTTGGCCAGACTATCTCAGCCGATTACGCTGGCAAAGAACTGGTCTTAATAGGAGTTCTGCGCGGAAGCACCTATTTTTTAGTTGATCTGACCCGTCAGATGAACATCCCTTTTTCGGTTGACTTTATCAGTATTTCTCAGTATAGCGAACAGTCCGAATCTGCCGGAGTGGTTCGCATCACTAAAGATCTTGATTTAAGCATTTCCGGTAAACATGTACTAATCATTGAAGATATTGTCGATACCGGTTTAAGCCTCGGTT
>CAZCHW010000064.1:0-8793 GCA_964498375.1 uncultured Syntrophomonadaceae bacterium
TGGTCTGGAACCAGGGTGATAGTATTATCAGACACCCTGATATATAGGTGGGTTCGGTCGGATGTTTCCTGAATCCGGGGATCATTGTTTACCGCTTCGAGTATTTTCTCTTTGACCCGGCTGTCAGCCGCTTCAAAAATTACATCCTGTAAACGCCTGCCCTGGTTAAGGATTACCTGGATCAACTCTTCACTGCCTACAGCAAGGTCAAGTGCATAATTATATTCAGCCAGCGCTTCTCTTACCTCCGGCAAATTGTGTACATCCAGGTCTGCCGCCAGGCGCACACTGTAATCAGATATATCACGGGCCATCTCCTGTTTGTAAGCAAACATATAATCTGTTGCCGTAAGCCTGTTAAAAAAAATAAAGTAGCCAAACCCGATCAACAAAGTGTTAAATAGCAAAAAAACCAGGATTACCACCAGGATCCTGTTCCCCAGCTTTGGCTGCTCTCCTGATTTCATTTTGATCATCCTCGCTCCTCCATCATCAGTCGTTCCGGTTTAACCTGAAAAGATGCGGACCACCAGCCGCCACAGGGGCGGTCCAAGAACAATCAGCCCGACAATAACAGCAAAAAAAGCAGTAAGCAGCACCGCTCCTGCTGCCACATCCTTGGAAATCTTAGCCAGTTCACTGCGCTCGCGCGTATAGAGGTCAATCGCTTTCTCAATAGCCGTATTGAAAGCTTCGGCAACAATAACCATAGATATTGCCGTGAGCAGAAACAATAAGCCAGTCAATGAAACCTGTAAAAATAGGGCCAACAGCAGAATTACAATTCCGGCAGCCAGGTGAATCACCATATTCCGCTGGGTTTTAAAGCAGTAAAGCAGACCCAGGTAAGCATTTTTCAAACTCATCAAAACATTATCGATCAACTTCACCTCCACTGCTCAACCGGTCATACTGACCGAGCAACTCTCTTTCCCTGGCCTGCATAACCGAGTAATCCCGGTCATTTTCGTGATCAAAACCAAGCAGATGCAACAGACCGTGCAGGGCTAAAAGAGCAACCTCTCTCTCCAGGCTGTGACCGGCAGCAAAGGCTTGTTCTTCCGCACGGTCAAGTGAAATAAATATGTCGCCCAGGGGAAAAGTTTCTGCAGTCTCCAGGCCAGACTCCCCTTCAATGTAAGAAAAAGAGAGCACATCGGTGGCTCTGTCCTTGGCCCGGTATTCAAGGTTTAACTTATGCAGCATATTATCGTCACCAAATACCAGGTTTACCTCACCGGCAGCCAGCCCTTCAGTAGTTAATAGCTGTTCAAGCAGGGCCACCAGGATCTTAATCATTTCCGGCTGCAGTTTTAGTGACCTGCTGCTATGTTCTACCTCGATCGTCATTTTACCACTGCGCCCCTCTCAAATTCAGCTTTCAAATCTTTTTCAGGGTATTCGATCCGCGAATGGTAAATACCGGACATAATATAAACAAAAGCATCAGCGATGCTGTCCAGCTCTTTCAAGGTTAAATCGCTCTGATCAAGCTGACCGTCCTCCAGTTTTTCCCTGATCATCCGTCGGATCATCACTTCAACCCGGCTGCTTGACGGCTTGGAAAGCGATCTTACTCCCGCTTCTACCGCATCAGCCAGCATGATGATCGCGGCCTCTTTTGATTGAGGTTTTGGCCCCTCGTACCGGAACTTGTCAGCTGATACTTCTTCACGGCAGCTAGTGTTTTCCAGGGCTTTCTGGTAAAAGAAGGAGATCATGCCGGTACCGTGGTGCTGCAGGGCAATATCGAGTATAGCCTCGGGCAGACGATATTTTCGGCCAAGTTCATAACCATCTTTCGGGTGCGACCCAATAATCAGGGCACTTAAATTAGCAGATAACTTGGAGTGAGGGTTTTCACCGGTCAGCTGATTTTCCGAAAAGAAATAAGGCCGCTTTAGTTTACCGATATCGTGGTAATATGCACCGACCCGGGCCAGTAAAGCATTGGCCTGGACTGATTCAGCAGCCGACTCAGCCAAATTCGAGACCATCATGCTGTGATAATAAGTGCCCGGCGCTTTCATCAATAACTCTTTTAATAAAGGATGGTTCGGATTGGAAAGCTCGAGCAGAGTAATTGATGTAGTCACCCCGAAGAGGCTTTCAAGGAAAGGCAGCAACCCAATTGCCACCACAGAAGAAAAAATACCATTGCCGACACCGGCCAGTAAACTATAACCAAGACTGACCAAAGAGTTATATTCCAGGTTAACATTGCCGAGGAAAAAAAACACGGCCAGAATAATTACTGCATTGGTTGCCGCCACATAAAAACCGGCCCGGACCAGATCACTTCTCTGGCTGAGCCTGGTTACGGCGTAAATTGAAGCCAGCCCGCCCAGTAAAGCAAGCAAGGTGTAAGTATAATCGCCCCCGGTAATCAAACCGACCATCAGAGCCAGGGCCATGTTATTGATTAAGGCCAGTTTATAGCCAAATATTATGGTCAGCAGAATAACTCCGGTGGCAACCGGAATCAGGTAACCGGAAAAATAGGTGGCAGCCACGGCAAGAACCATCGTCACCACAAAAATTAAACCCATCAGCAGAAGTAGTTTAGGGCTGTTGTAAACTTCATTTACAAAGGTGTGTAAATAGATAGCTGTCAAGACAAAAATGACCAGCAGCATCAGGAAAAGACCTATGTAACCGGCATAATCAGCCTGCTGCCCGCGAATCAATCCCAGTTCGGTAAGCTGAGACAGCTGTTGTTCTGTTACCGGCTCACCTTCACTGATTATCAGGGTGTTGCGAAGAATAACCACCGGTTCAACCTGGCTTCTGGCCAGCTCCCTGGTGTCTTCAGTCACCTGGGCATTAAAGGTCATGTTCTGGGCAATCAGGCTTTTCACGTATATTTCAGCAACCCGCTTCAGGTCGGCGCTGAAAGGATAAAGTGCGATTTCCTGGGTAATTCGACGCCCAGCAAGATCTTCTTCGCCTTCCCGAATGCCCTGTTCAAAAACTTCACTGACCGAATTATTAAGCCTCCCCTGCAGCTCCCTGATCGTCACACTATCGGTAAGCAGGGCAGCGACAACTGGTGACGGCAGCTCATCAGGAATAAGCGCTTTAAGCAGCTCTATTTTTTCCTCGCTTTCCAGTTCTTCGTTATCGCTAACTTCAAGAACCCGATCAAAAAAAGTGCCGATCCGGTCCAGGGCCTCATCTAAAACTGAAGGATCATAGTCATAAGCATCTGGCACAGTGGCAGCTGCCTGTTCACGCAGCTGCTCTGTAGCATACTCATCGACAGCGTCACGGGGCGCATAGATAGTTCGCGGGCTGGGCCGGCCTACAGTAATATCAAACCGGGCCGGCATGCTGACGATAACCAAAAGCCCGTAAATGACAATAAAAAGTGCCAGAACCAGCAGCAGCTTCTGCAGGCTTACATTGTTTTTGAAAGAGATGGACCGGCTGAAAAGGTCAGCGGGAATGATTCTCTTTTTCATATGTGCCCTTTCCCCTTGAAGCTTCAAAAGCTTCATAGGCCTTGATGATACTCTGCACCAGCGGGTGTCTGACTACGTCCTGGTCGCTTAAATAAACCAAAGCAATTCCCTCGATATCTGATAGAATTTGAGGCGCTTCAGCCAGACCGGAAAAACGTCCACGGGGCAGGTCGATTTGCGTTATATCACCTGTAATTACTGCCTTAGAACCGAAACCGAGCCTGGTTAAAAACATTTTCATCTGTTCCGAGGTGGCATTCTGCCCCTCATCAAGGATGACAAAAGAATCATCCAGGGTTCGACCGCGCATGTAAGCCAGGGGAGCGATCTCAATAATTCCCTTTTCCCGGTACTTTAAAAATGTTTCAACACCTAACAGATCGTAGAGTCCATCATATATGGGCCGCAGATAGGGATCAACCTTTTCCTGAAAATCACCGGGCAAAAAACCAAGACTTTCGCCGGCTTCCACAGCCGGGCGAGTCAGGATCAATCGCTGAACCCGTTTTGTTTTCAAAGCATCAACTGCCATGGCCAGCGCCAAGTAGGTTTTGCCAGTTCCGGCCGGGCCAATTGACAGGACAATATCGTGCAAACGCATTGCTTCCAGGTAACGCTTCTGGCCAACTGTTTTCGGCCTGATTTGCTTACCCCGCGGGGTTACCAGGACCAGGTCGCTGAAAAGCGTGCGAATCTGGCCTACTTCTCCCTGGCCGGCCAGTTTCAGTGCATATTCGAACTCACGGTCGGTCAGCAGGTGTCCCTTGCGAATATGGCCCAGCAACTCCTGAAACAATGTATAGATACAATCTACGTCTTCAGTGCTGCCCTCAATCACCAGTTCATGGCCTTTCGGGATCAACCGCACGGCAAATTTATCCTCGATCATTCCGAAGTGACGATCATGCTTGCCAAGCAGCTGCACCGACTCATCCCCGCCGGACAACGTGATCGAACGACAATTATTCTGTTCGGACAATAACTTCAAAACCCCTTTCCAGCATATAAGCTCACCAGATCATCGGCTATATCCTTGTAAATACAAAATATCTCCTGTTTTTTACTTCCGCCGCCTGGTTACCGGAGGGCTGAGAATCTCGTGCAAAATATAAGCAGATACAAAGGAATCGCCGCTGCTGAAAAGCTTCCCAAGGCGGGTATTTCCAATATTATCAGGGCAAACAACTTGCTTTCTTTCAACTTTCAAAGCCGGACCTTCCGGAACAGATCCAATCACAGACTGCTCCTGCTCAGCGGCCTGATCTCCGGTTCTTTCCAGAGGTGGAACAACCTCAGGATAATATGACTCAGCACTATAATCAGTTTCAGCAGTTTCCGAAAACTGCAGATCACTTCTTCCCGGTTCTGCACCTGGATTAACATCATCATATTCGTCATCCCACAGTTTAATTTTCCGTTCCGGCGGTGGCGGGGGCGGCGGCGAAACCTGGGCAGGTCTACCTTGCACCGGCTTTTTGCCACCGCGAAAAGCCCTGGTCAGGGCGTTGATTACATTAATGACAATTATAATTATTATTAAAGGCAAAAAGCCTTCCATTGTGTGAACAACCCCTATTTATTTCTGCTGATCGTCACTCTGTTCCTGCTGACCCAGCTTACTGATGCTGTGCCGCATATCGGTGTCAGCCATTACATTCTTCAACTGGTAATAATCCATCACTCCAAGATTACCTTCCCGCAAAGCCTGTGACATCGCCCGGGGCACTTCCGCCTCAGCCTCAACAACCTTGGCTCGCATTTCCTGAACTGCCGCGATCATTTCCTGTTCCCTGGCCACAGCCATGGCCCGGCGCTCTTCTGCCTTAGCCTGGGCAATGCGCTTGTCGGCTTCGGCCTGATCAGTCTGCAACTGGGCACCGATATTTTTTCCCACATCCACGTCAGCCACATCGATCGAGAGAATTTCGTATGCTGTTCCGGAATCAAGACCTTTATTCAGAACTGTGTTAGAGATTTTATCCGGGTTTTCCAGAACCATCTTGTGGTTGTCTGATGACCCGATCGTGGTTACAATACCTTCACCTACCCGGGCAATAATTGTTTCTTCCCCGGCGCCCCCGACCAGACGGTCGATATTGGCCCGCACTGTAACCTTGGCTCGCGCTTTAACCTCAATTCCGTCCTTCGCTACTGCAGCAACCACAGGAGTTTCTATAACTTTCGGGTTAACACTCATCTGGACTGCCTGAAGCACATCCCGGCCGGCCAGGTCAATCGCAGCAGCCCGCTCAAACAGCAGAGGAATCTCCGCCCGCTGGGCGGCAATTAAAGCGTTGACCACCCTGTCGACGTTACCACCGGCCAGAAAGTGACCTTCCAGTTTATTAACGCTTAGATCGAGACCAGCCTTGGTTGCCTTAATCAAGGGGGCAACAATTTTTACCGGTGCAACCCGTCGCAGGCGCATCCCGATCAGGGCAAAAATTCCGACCGGCACCCGCGCCGCCAGGGCTGAGATCCAGAGTCCAATCGGGACAAAACTTAAAATTACGGCCAAAACAAGAACTATCAGGCCGACAAATATTAACAGCGTAATTAATTCAGGCATATTATAATTCCTCCCTTTATTCCTTTATTTCAAACTGCAAATTCTGAACTGCAGTTTTAATCCACTTTACGAACGATAACTCTAACCCCTTCAACGCGATCGACAACTACTTTTTCTCCGGCCGCTATATAAGCGCCATCACTGACCACATCAACCCGGCGCCCATCTATCCGCGCCGCGCCTGAAGGGCGCAGTGTGGTTAGAGCTTCCCCTTCCAGGCCAACTAAAGCTGTCTGATTCAGCGGGGCCACGTAACCAAGGTCCGCTCTTTCCTCCTCCGACAGAATAATGTGGCGCAGGGCGCCCCGGTTGGCAAAATAACGGAAGGCAAAAAAGGAAAAGACCCCGGCCAGTAAAAATGAGACCAGCAGCATGATCATACCGGTCTGCACCGAAACGGCAGCAAGAACTATTGATACCAGGGTGGAGATCATTCCCGCTACCCCAAATACACCAAATCCCGGCATAAATGCTTCTACCAGCATCAGGGCTATGCCAAAAACAAAAAGTATCGCTACCCAGTACTCTGCCATTCCGGCAGCAATATTACCGCCAAAGTAAAGGGCAAAAGCTGCCATGCTAATTATTCCGGCTGCGCCAAAACCGGCAGTGATAATTTCTAAAATTAACCCGCCGATGCCAATCATCAGCAGTAAAGTTCCTACAACAGGGTGAGTTGTCCAGCTGACCAGGCTGTCAGTTACACGCGGTTCGACAACCTGCCACCGTGCAGCAGGTAAACCGATCGCTTCAAGAAGCTCATCATTACCTGCCACGGTTCCTTCACTGTAGCCAACCTCAAGGGCTTCACCGGCTGTCAGGGTCAGTAGTTCACCGCTTTCCACCAGACCTTCCACTTCAATCTCACGACGCACCATTGCCGAAGCGATCTGCGGATCACGGCCGCCTCTTTCGGCCATGCCGGCCACTTCTTTTTCCCAGAAAGAGAGCTCTTTCTCATCAACTTCACCGATACCAAGATAGCGTGGCTCAGCAGCCCCGATGGTACTGCCCGGGGTCATGTAGATCTCATCTGACGCCAGGGCCAGGTAAGCACCGGCCGAAATTGCATTCGGGTGAACAAAGGCAATAACCGGGCCTTGATATTCATCAATCAGGCGGCGAATCGATTCCGCTGAATTGATATAACCGCCGGGAGTGTCAAATTCAAGTACTACCGCTGCAGCTCCCGACTGTTTTGCTTCCTCAAAAGCAAAGGCCACATAACTGCGAGTGCCCGGATCAATAGTTCCTTCGATTTTAATCACCGCAACCATTTCATCGTCAGCTGCTACGTTAGCAAGCGGTAATAACGCTGCCAGGCCGCAGCAAAGACAAGCCATCCACAAAATTACTCTTTTCGATCTGGACAAATCTGATGCTCTCCTTATTAAAAGCCCAGCCTTGAGGGCCGGGCTTTGTTTATTGAAGTGATTTTTCTACGATAGATCGCGCCAGGGAACCATCGGCCCTGCCTTTAATACGGGGCATCAGCAGGCTCATCACCTTGCCCATGTCCCGTTTTGTCTCTGCACCTGCTTCTTTAATCGCTTCCAAAACCAGCTGTTCCAGTTCGGCTTCAGAAAGTTGCTCCGGCAAATATTTTTTTAGAATTGCTATCTCCCGGTGTAAATCATCCACCAGATCCTGTCGTCCCGATTTTTCAAAATCGCCAAGTGATTCCTGCCTGCGTTTAACTTCACGGGTCAGGATAGCCAGTTCTTCATCAGCATCCAGGGGGGCTTTCTTGGCAATTGCACCATTTTGCAATTCAGCCCGCAGCATCCTGATTACCTGTAAAAGGAAGCGATCCCCGGCCTTTGTAGCCACTTTCTGTTCGGCAAAAAGCTGTTCCGCCAAAGTTAGACCAGGCATCGGATCATCCTCCCCTGTATACAACTAGCGGCGTCTCTTGCGCGCAGCTTCAGCCTTTTTCTTACGGCGCACGCTCGGTTTTTCATAATGCTCGCGGCGGCGCGCTTCCGATAAAACCCCTGAACGGGCACACTGTTTTTTAAATCTTTTCAGAGCCTTATCCAAGGTCTCGTTTTTACCTATTTTAACTTCAGCCATAATTCTCCCCCCTCTCCAATAAAACCGGCGCCTGCAGGGCGGGTTTGATGGAAATGCCTATACTCCCCTGCCCTTGGCTATGGTTTGCAGCAAAGGTCTTCCTCCCAGGAGGTGGAGGTGAAGGTGAAATACGATCTGCCCGGCATCGGGGCCACAATTTATCACAACTCGGTAACCTTTCTTGTCCAGTTTAAAGCCCCTGGCCACTTCATTGGCTACGTAGTGCAGGTGACCCATCAGCTCCGTGTCGTCTTTTTCAAGATCCAGCAGAGTGGGGATATGTTTGCGTGGAACGATTAGAATATGTACAGGTGCGGCGGGATTAATATCCTTAAAAGCCACGACCCGGTCATCTTCATAAACAATATCTGCGTCAAGCTCTTTGTTTATGATTTTACAAAACAAACATTCTGCAGACATATCAATTCCTCCTGAGCGGTATTATAACATAGCAGCAATCTATTGAGAAGTAAACAGCAACGATTATTGTTTCTGCATGAATCATACTTCGCTTTAAACGGGCCATTTACCTTTTTAAGTAAGGAAAAACTTTTTACACAGATTGGACATTCCGCTATAATTAATAATATCAATCAGATGAAAGCGAGGTTTGCACGCCAATGGAAATTACTATCGAAGAAGCCCTGGCGCGTTCAGACCTGCTTTTTGTCGATCTGCGCTCACCCCGTG
>CAZCHW010000065.1:0-8645 GCA_964498375.1 uncultured Syntrophomonadaceae bacterium
CATGAGATTCTCAATAATGCTTACCAGTATAAACCAGAAGCGGCTATTGAGGGTGTCTTGCTACAGGGAATGATTGATGATGGTCTGGAATTAATTGTGGGGATCAAACACGATCCTGTTTTTGGGCCGGTTATTGTTCTTGGATTAGGAGGAATTTTTGTGGAGATATTCAAAGATTTTTCCACCAGGACAGTTCCGATATGCGTTGAAGATGCCTGCGAGATGATTGATCAGCTGAAAGGAAGGGCTCTGTTTGATAAAGTGCGCGGTCGTGAGTCCCGGGATCTTGACGCAATAATCGATTTGCTGTTAAAGGCGTCAAGACTTGCCTGCGAGCTGGAAGACCAGTTTACTGAGCTGGACATAAACCCGGTTATTCTCAGGGCAAAAGGGCGTGGTGCAGTGGCTGCCGATGCTTTGTTTGTAAAAAAATAAAAAGACTCATTGCGATGCCTGCACAAGCGGCTTCCTGGTTTCACTTCTTTATTTTACTTGATATGTTATAATAGCATTCGGGTGATAAAAGTTGGATAAAATAAAAATAAAAATAACTGATTATCTTGTAATCCTGGTCATATTGCTCTGGGGTGTAGTTGGCTTTTGGTTTAACCTTCAGCATGCCAGCGCAGCCGAAAGAAAATATGCTACTATCTATGTAGAAAATATTCAGGTTGCTGAACTTTCACTGGCTCCGGGTGAGAGTTACAGTTACGCCTTTCAGTTTGGCACCGGCAGCAACCACACAGCTCAGCTGGAAATTGAAGATGGAAAGGTAAGGATGCTGCCTCTTGGTGAAGAGCTTTGTCCAAATGCCATTTGCTCCCACACAGGTTGGATTGAGTACGAATATGAAAGTATAGTCTGCCTGCCAAACCGGATTATGATCGTCTTTTCTGAAATGCCCGGAGGTAACGAAGAAGGTATTGACGGTATCACATTTTAAAAGTAGACTATGATTTTTCCGCTGCCGGTTTTAACTTCGGCAGCGTTATTTTTGCTCGAAGAGTATCCTTTGTTGACAAAGAAAAATATGGTCTATATAATTACTTTAGTTTTTTTCGGGGTGTAAATGATGCAGATCTATATTCCGGAACTCAAACTTAAAAAAGCGGAAACTTCGGAATACCGCTTTGAGCAGCTCCTGGAAGATTTAGACAGTGATTTTCCGGCAGACGGTCATTTGACATTATCAGTCAAAGTAACAGTCAACGGGGATAAGTTACTGGTGTCAGGAAGTCTCGAAGCGAGTTATTTGTCTGAATGCGCAAGGTGTCTTGAGCCTTTTACAAGTGTTATTACGACCGATTTTTCCGAAGCCTTTACCCTTAGCGGGGCAGTTCCTGAAGTTGATGATCGGGATCTGTTAGCTGTAGAATCGGCCAATTCACTGACAGTTAAAGGAGATTACCTTTATCTTGATGAATATATCCGGCAATTGATCATCCTTGCCCAGGATTATAGCCCTCTGTGCAAGCCCGATTGTCAAGGGCTTTGTCCGGAATGCGGTACAGATTTAAATAAATCATTCTGCCGGTGCAATATTGAAGATAAACAAATTGACGTAAGGCTGCTTAAACTGAAAGATCTGGGTTCGGGCAGTTGAGTCTGATAAGGAGGCGTTACAGTGGCAGTTCCCAAGAGAAGAACCTCAAAGTCGAAAAGGAATATGAGAAGGGCGCAGAATAAACTTACAGTTCCCCGGCTGGTTCCCTGTCCGCAATGCCATGAGCTTAAGCCAACCCACCGGGTTTGCCTTAACTGCGGATATTATAAAAACAGGGAAGTATTAAAAGTGAATTAATTAAACAGGCACGCCCCTTTTGCTCCGGCAATAAGGGGCGTCCTGTACCTGTCGTTAAACTGCGACTCAGGGAAGTGATAATATTGATAAGAGTAGCTGTTGATGCTATGGGCGGGGATCACGCTCCCGCAGAGATAGTCAGGGGCGCAGTATCTGCGCTTTCTTATTTAGAGGACCTTTACCTGACCCTGGTAGGTCGGGAAAATGATATTTCTGCAGTACTCGCGGAGCTGGAATACCCCCGTGACCGAGTCGGTATAATGCAAGCCAATGAAATAATTGAATGTGATGATGATCCGGGCCTGTCAATTCGCTGCAAAACTGAATCATCCATGGTTAAAGCTCTTCAGCTGGTTCGTTCAGGCGATGCTGATGCGGTTCTCAGCGCCGGAAATACCGGCGCCTTTATGGCTGCCGGAATACTTTTTCTGGGCCGTTTAACCGGAATAAGCAGGCCGGCTCTTTTAACTCCAATGCCCAGTTTCGGAGGGCAACCGGTCTTATATCTCGACGTTGGGGCGAACATGGATGCCCGACCTGAACAATTATTGCAGTATGCTTTTATGGGCCGGGTTTATGCTCAGCAGATTATCGGTTTGGCCAACCCGCGGATTGCCTTGCTAAACGTGGGCGTAGAGCCGAACAAAGGCAACAACCAGGTGAGAAAGGCTTATAGCCTTCTAGATAAACACTTACCCGGTTTTTGCGGCAACGTCGAAGGGACAGAAGCATTTTTCAATGCCGCTGATGTAGTTGTCTGCGACGGCTTTGTCGGAAACATATTTTTAAAGACCTCAGAAGGTCTTTCCAGGGCGATTCTAAATTATTTTCGCAGTGGCATAAAAACCAGGCTGCGTTACAAGTTAGGGGCCTATTTATTGCAACCGGTATTTCTCGGCTTGCGTGAAAAAGTTGACTCCTCGGGTTATGGAGGAGCACCGTTGCTTGGAGTAAAAGGATTATGCGTTAAATGCCATGGTTCTTCAAAAGCTCGTTCAATTGAGCAGGCACTAATCAAGCAAGCCTATCCTTTTGTGCGTAACGGAGTAACAACCCTTTTGCAGCAATCTTTGCAAGAGCTTTCCAGTGAGATGGAGGAGGCGAAAAAAACTGAACACCCAGATTAACTCGATCATCACCGGCAGCGGTATCGCGCTGCCTGATAGGATAATCACCAATCAGGATTTGGAAAAAATGGTCGATACCAATGACCAGTGGATTACTACCAGAACAGGTATTAAGGAAAGGCGTAAACTGGAAGAGGGTAAGTCTTTAGTCGATTTAGCTGAAAAATCAGCTATTGATGCCCTGAAAGCAGCTTCGCTTGAGGCAGATGAATTAGATCTAATTATTGTTGCAACCGTTACTCCCGATTATCCGACTCCTTCTACATCCTGTCTTCTTCAGGCCAGGCTGAAGGCAACCAGGGCCGGGGCTTTTGACCTTTCTGCCGGATGCACGGGATTTGTATATGCTATGACTGTTGCACATCAGTTCATCAGTAGCGGCGCGGCAAAGCATGTTTTGGTTGTTGGAGCTGAAGCGATCACCCGTTTTACCGATTGGACCGATCGCGGAACCTGTGTACTCTTCGGTGACGGGGCCGGAGCGGTTGTGCTAAGCGCCCTGGAAAGCAAGCGGGGAGAACGCAGGGGTATTCTTCAGTGCACTCTTGAATCAGACGGACGAGGTGCGGATCTGCTTATTATTCCAGGTGGCGGCAGCGCTCTGCCGGCAAGCCCAACCAGCCTGGAACAAAGGGCTCATTATATCAAAATGAATGGTAATGAAATCTTTAAATTTGCAGTGCGGGTTGTGGAAGGCACCCTGCATAAACTGCGAAAACTTTCCGGTGAGCAGGACCTTCAGTTCGATTGGCTGATCTTGCACCAGGCGAACCTGCGGATTATTGAACATATCAGGAAGAGATTAAAAATGAGCAAAGACCAGGTGCCGGTAAACGTTGATCGATATGGTAATACATCTTCGGCAACAATTCCACTTGCCCTGCACGAGCAAATTATCAATGGTGCCTTAAAAGAGGGCGATGTAATCGGAATGGTTGCATTTGGTGCCGGTTTAACCTGGGGCGGAATTCTATATAAATACTAATCAGGACAATAAAGGAGTAAAACCTATGAAAACAGCAGTGCTATTTCCCGGGCAGGGTGCACAGTATCCCGGGATGGGCAAAGATTTTTATGAAAAATATCCCCAGGCGAAAGCTTTGTTTAATCAAACAGCAGCTGTGCTTGGTCAAGATTTTCTTGAGATTATTTTTAACGGTCCGGAGGATAAATTGCGTCAGACTGAGAATACCCAGCCGGCTATATTAGCAGTCAGTTCAGCAATATACAGAGTTTTAATAACTAACGGATTAAAGCCTGCCGGGTTGGCTGGTTTAAGTCTGGGCGAATACAGTGCCCTGGTTGCTGCCGGAGTTATTTCATTCGCTGAAGCGCTTCCGCTGGTCCGCAAGCGTGGTATATTTATGCAGGAAGCTGTTCCTGCCGGCGCCGGGGGTATGACTGCTATTATGGGGCTCAGCCATGAGACGGTTACGGATATATGTAACGCGGCAACCGGTGATACACTTGTTGCTCCTGCCAATTACAATTGTCCCGGTCAAATTGTTGTGTCCGGCCATTTAGAAGCGATCAGTCGCGCGGTTGAGCTGGCAAGAGAAGCCGGGGCAAAAAGAATTACCAGCCTGAAAGTCAGCGCACCCTTTCATTGTGCCCTTCTCGATTGTGTCGGAACCAGGCTTGCCGAAGAGCTAGATTCACTGGATTTTAAAAAACCGGAAATTCCGGTAGTCTTTAATGTATCGGCAGCTTTTACTGGGCAACCGGAACAGGTTAAAGAAAACCTTGTTACCCAGGTAAGTAAACCTATTCTCTGGGAGCAGTCGGTGCATGAACTGATCAAAGCAGGTATCACAAGATTTATCGGTCTGGGCCCGGGCACATCGCTGACCAGGCTAATGAAAAGAATTGCTCCTGATCTGGAAGCATATTCTGTAGAAACTGTCGCAGATCTGGAAAAATTGGCCGAGACAGGGTTGTTACAAAAAGATTAAGGTTCTAATGTGGAGGTTTTTATATGAATTTAGCTAACAAAACAGCTATTGTTACCGGAGCTTCAAGGGGAATTGGCAAGGCAACAGCATTAAGCCTGGCTGGTGCCGGAGCAAAAGTGGTGATCAATTATACCAGTAATGCCGACCGGGCGTTGGAAGTAAAAAAGAAAATTGAAGATTGTGGAGGCGAAGCTCTGGTTGTTAAAGCTGATGTAACTGATTACAGCCAGTGTGAAGCTATGATTCAGAGCGCTATTGATCATTTTGGGAGAATTGATATACTGGTTAATAATGCTGGTATTACCCGCGATAACTTGCTTGCCAGAATGAAGCCCGAGGAATGGCAGGCTGTTATAGACACAAATTTAACCGGTATTTATAATTGCTGCCGGGCTGCCTTACGTCCGCTGTTGAAGCAGAAAAGCGGGGGCAGAATTATTAATCTTGCCTCTGTAGCTGGAATTTACGGCAACAGCGGTCAGGCTAATTATGCTGCGGCGAAAGGTGGCGTCATCGCTTTTACCCGTTCATTGGCCAAGGAGGTAGGGTCCAGGGGGATCACTGTTAATGCTGTGGCTCCTGGCTTCATTGAAACTGAAATGACTGATGTTTTACCTGCCGGTGTCAGGGATCAGATTTTATCCCGTATTGCCCTCGGCCGCTTTGGCAAGCCCGAAGATGTTGCCGAGACAGTTTTATTTTTAGCTGCGGCAGCTAATTATATAACCGGGCAGGTTCTAGTTGTAGACGGCAGCATATCTATGTGACATCTTGTCGAATTCATGGTAAACTGTTTTTATTGTTTTCATGTAGGTGGGAGGAGGTGATTTAGTGAGCGTTGAAAGTAAGGTTAAAGGAATCATTGCTGATCAGCTGGAAGTCGGTGTTGATAAGCTGACCATGGAGACTACTTTTGAAGATATTGATGCCGATTCGCTCGATATCGTAGAACTGGTAATGGCTTTGGAAGAAGAATTTGACCTGGAAATTTCAGATCAGGAAATTGAAAATATTAAATCCGTTGGTGATGTTGTTCACTACATTGAATCGAAAGTGTAACTTTCTGTCGAGGTGAAAACGTGCGAAGAGTAGTAATAACCGGAATTGGAATTGTTTCACCGATCGGCTCAGATAAAGTGAAATTCTGGAATAGCCTGATTAATGGTATAAGCGGTATTTCGGCAGTGGAAAGTTTTGATGCAAGCCAATACCCCTGCCGTATTGCCGGAGAAATCAAGGATTTTGATCCAACATCATGCATGGAAAAGCGGGAGGCAAAAAAAGTCGACCGCTTCACCCAGCTTGGTGTGTGCGCAGCAATCCAGGCCTGGCGCGATGCCGGCCTGGATCATGTACAGGTTGATCTGGAACAGGCCGGAGTTTTAATTGGTTCAGGCATAGGCGGAATCCAAACTATTGAGCAACAGCTGCAGATTCTGGCTGAAAAAGGGCCGAGAAGGGTGAGCCCCTTTTTAGTGCCTGCCCTGATTGCCAATATGGCCTCCGGATATGTTTCAATGCTGCTAGGATTGCGCGGACCGAATACTACCGTTGTTACTGCATGTGCCACCTCAACCCATGCTGTCGGCGATGCCTGGCACATTATCAGGCGCGGTGATGCAAATCTGATGGTAGCTGGAGGAGCAGAAGCGGCGATCAGTCACCTGGCTTTCTCCGGATTTTCTGCAGCCAGGGCTCTCTCAAATCGGAACGAAGAACCTGAAAAAGCATCGAGGCCTTTTGACCGCGATCGTGACGGTTTTGTAATGGGCGAAGGTTCAGGGGTGGTTATTCTTGAAGCGCTTGATCATGCCCTGGAAAGGAATGCCCACATTTATGGCGAAATACTTGGTTACGGAATGTCGGGTGACGCTTATCACATGACTGCGCCTGATCCGGAAGGCAGAGGTGCCTATCTTTCCATGCAGCGGGCTATGCGTAGTGCGCAGTTTAACCCGGAAGATATCGACTATATTAATGCCCATGGTACTTCAACTGAATTTAATGATAAAATCGAAACGCTGGCAATTAAAAAATTATTTCTGGACGAAGCTTATAAATTAGCGATCAGCTCTACCAAATCGATGACTGGACACCTGCTCGGTGCAGCCGGGGCCGTGGAATTGATTGCAACGCTTCTGATTATGCAAAATGGTCTTATACATCCGACAATTAATTATGATAATCCTGATCCCGAGTGTGACCTTGATTACGTGCCGAACCAGGCCAGAGCTGCCGATGTAAAAGCAGCCCTGTCAAATTCGTTTGGTTTTGGAGGTACTAATGCCACGCTGGCTGTCGGAAAATACCTGTAGTTCTACAATTGACGGGGTAATAATATGTATTGGTCTGAAAGGGTTAAAAAGTATCTAGATGATTTTAACTGGCAAATTTCCGATCTTCACTTTTATGAACTGGCCCTGACCCATAGTTCTTACGCGCATGAAAAGGGGCATCGCCGTATCCATAATGAAAGGTTGGAATTTCTGGGTGATGCAGTTCTTGAGTTAATTATCAGTGAATATCTTTTTGAGACTTACCCCAGATTTCCGGAAGGAAAACTAACCAAATTGCGGGCCGACCTGGTTTGTGAAGCGTCGCTGGCCCGTCTGGCTTATACTATTAGTCTAGGCGATTATCTGCGTCTGGGCAGAGGCGAAATTGTTGGTGGAGGAGCCAGCCGTCCCTCCCTGTTGTCCGATGCAATTGAAGCTTTAATCGGGGCTATTTACCTCGATTTGGGATTGGAAAAAAGCCGTAAATATGTGCTCGATTTATACCGACCTATACTGCTCGAACTGGAAGAAGGTGTGCTGCGCCGGGATTATAAGACCCTGCTTCAGGAATTTGCGCAGGCCCGTTTTTCCATTACTCCTGTCTACCGGATCATTGATGAAAGTGGCCCCGATCATAATAAAACATTTCTGGCTGAAGTATTGCTGACCAGTAATCCGGTTGGTACCGGATCAGGTCACAGTAAAAAGGAGGCGGAGCAGGCTGCTGCCAAAGAAGCCTGGAACAAACTTACAACACCCTGATCCGGACAAACCCTGTTCTTATCTATCACGGGAGGAGCATGACCAGTAAAAGATGGAAACATTAAAAGTTTCAGCTCATTCCAACACTAAAGCATTGGCCGGAGCTCTTGCGGCAGTGGTTAGAACAGATGGAGCAGTAGAGCTGCAGGCCATAGGGGCCGGTGCAGTTAACCAATCAATTAAAGCTATCGCCGTAGCCCGGGGTTACCTGGCGCCAAACGGGATTAATTTGGTGGCAACCCCATCTTTTGTTGAAATAATGATTAATGACGAAAAAAGAACTGCGATTAAACTGGTTGTTGATAAACGGTAATCTTTTAATCTAGAAACAGGTGGTTCCGGAATTAAAGTCCCGAAACCGCCTTTTCTGATTTTCAGCCTGAAGCTGCGAGGAGTATGTCCTGGTGTTTTTAAAAAGACTTGAACTTTTTGGTTTTAAATCTTTTGCTGAAAAATCGGAGCTTTCTCTTGAACCCGGTATTGCGGCGATTATCGGACCAAATGGTTGTGGCAAAAGCAACCTGGTTGATGCTGTACGCTGGGCGCTCGGCGAGCAGAGTGTTAAGTCGCTGCGGGGCACAAAAATGGAAGAGATTATCTTTTCAGGCAGTGAAAGCAGAAAAGCATTAAACTTTGCCGAAGTATCGCTAACCTTTGCCGGTGCCGCTGAATTTCTGAATCTTGAATACGATGAAATCACAATCACCAGGCGCCTTTTCCGGAGTGG
>CAZCHW010000066.1:0-8563 GCA_964498375.1 uncultured Syntrophomonadaceae bacterium
TACGGGGAGAGGTAATTAGCAAATGCGTTTCTTTAAGCGAATCGGAAAATTTTTGCATGATGTAAGAGGCGAGTTAAAAAAAGTTAATTGGCCTACAAAACGTGAATTCAGCGTATTTACCGGAATTGTATTGTCGACTGTATTAGTAATCGGCATCTTTTTCTGGGTTCTGGATTCAATCTTCCTGGCGATTTTGCAGCTGGTAATTCGCTAAGCTGAAAATCAAGGGTAGTTAAGGCACAGATAGAAGGAGTGTGACCGGGAATGCGCTGCATTCCCCTGACTATGAGCACTGAAACTGATACCGGAACAGAAAACAAACTCGGTCAGGAGCCTGAAAAAACTGGTGATCAGGAAGCCGAAACCGAAGAGAGCACAGTGAAAAAAGACTGGTATGTTATACATACCTATGCCGGTTATGAAAAGCGGGTAAAAACCAACCTCGAGCGTCGTGTTGATTCTATGGATATGAAGGATAAAATATTCAGGATTATGGTGCCGACGGAAAAGGAAATTACCAGCCGCAGCGGGCAGAAAAGAACTGTGGAGAAAAAAGTTTTCCCCGGTTATGTTTTAGTGGAAATGGTTATGGACGATGACTCCTGGTACGTTGTGCGCAATACACCCGGGGTTACCGGTTTTGTTGGCCCCGGCTCCAAACCGGTTCCACTAAGCGAAAAAGAGATTACCCATATTCTGCGTCAGGTCGGCGTGGTCGAGGGTAAGCCTCGTATCGACTTCGATATTAATCAGGTTGTCCGTGTTGTTAATGGGCCGTTTAAAAATTTTGAAGGAAAAGTAGAAGAAATTAACCGGGAAAAGGGTACTGTCAAGGTATCTGTCTCGATGTTTGGAAGGGAAACGCCGGTGGAGCTGGAGTTTCACCAGGTGATAAAATTTTAACAGCGCTGTGTTGACGCTACCGGTGAAAACACAGTCGGGAGGTTTATTTAATGGCTAAAAAGAAAAAAGTAATCGGTATGACCAAGCTCCAGATACCTGCCGGTAAGGCTACACCTGCTCCTCCGGTCGGTACAGCCCTTGGACCGCACGGGGTAAATATTATGCAATTTTGTAAGGAGTTCAATGAGCGTACAGCTCAAGACGCCGGACTAATCATTCCGGTTGAGCTGACTATTTATGAAGATCGCTCTTTCTCCTTCATAACGAAAACCCCTCCTGCTGCGGTGCTGCTGAAGAAGGCGGTTGGCCTTGAAAAAGCATCTGGTGAGCCAAACAGGGTTAAGGTAGCCACTATTTCGAGGGACAAAGTTAAAGAGATCGCCCAGCAAAAAATGGAAGACTTAAATGCTTATGATGTCGATTCGGCAGCGAAAATTATTGAAGGAACTGCCCGCAGTATGGGTATTGTTGTCGAAAGATAAGCTTTAAGATAAATATGGTGGGAGAGCAAAGGTGCTCGTAGACCACGGGAGGTAAAAAAGAATGGGTAAAAAGGGTAAGATATATGAAGACGCCCGCAAGCAGGTTGACCGCGAAAAAAAATATGACCCTGAAGAGGCCCTGCAGCTGGTCAAGGATTTGAGCAAGCGCAGTTTTGATGAAACTGTTGAATTGGCAGTGCGCCTGGGGGTTAATCCTAAGCATGCTGACCAACAGGTTCGCGGATCTGTAGTATTGCCTCACGGTACCGGTAAAGCTGTTCGGGTTGCTGTATTCGCCAAAGGTGAAAAGATCAAAGAAGCTGAAGGAGCAGGCGCTGATTTTGCAGGCGGTGATGAGCTGGTTGCCAAGGTTCAGGAAGGCTGGCTCGATTTCGACGTGGCTGTTGCCACTCCCGATATGATGGGATCGGTTGGAAAGCTCGGTAAAGTGCTCGGCCCGCGTGGTTTGATGCCTAACCCGAAAAGCGGAACTGTAACTTTTGATCTGGAAAAAGCAATTAATGACATTAAAGCAGGAAAAGTGGAATACCGGACTGATAAAGCCGGTAACGTACATGTTCCGATCGGCAAGGTTTCTTTTGAGCATGAAAAGCTGCATGAAAATTTTCGTTCAGTAATGGATGCCCTGGTTAAGGCACGTCCGTCTGCTGCAAAGGGGCAGTATATTAAATCGATTACTGTAAGTTCGACGATGGGCCCGGGTATTAAAAGTACCGGCGGTCCCGATGTAAAAATGTAGTGTTAGTTTAAAATCTCATAATTGATCATTTAATTCCGTAGACGCCAGGTACTGCCAGGTT
Organism: uncultured Syntrophomonadaceae bacterium; assembly: GCA_964498375.1. Lineage (GTDB taxonomy): Bacteria > Bacillota > Dethiobacteria > DTU022 > DTU022 > JAABTH01. The sequence goes on from CAZCHW010000066.1 coordinate 2,207, forward strand.
TAATGGCCATTGTGCCGCCTGTCCAGGAATGCGATCGCACCTAACAACCTGATTGGTTATTTGCTGTTTATTTTAAGGGTTGATCTGGGGCTTTCCATCCGCGGAAAGCCCTTTATTATTTGTTGAACCAGGAACTTAGCAGAGATTTTAAGGAGGTGAACTACTTGCTCACCAAAAAAGCAAAAGAAAAGATGCTTAACGAGGTAACTGAAGAGCTGAAAAAAGCCGAACTGGTAGTGGTAACTGATTACCGCGGTCTTAATGTTAAGGCGATCAGTGCCCTGCGTGCCAAGTTAAGAGAACAGGGATGCAGTTACAAGGTTACCAAGAATACAATGAACCGGTTAGCCTGCCGCCAGGCTGGGGTGGAAGAGCTTGAAAACCTGTTTGAGGGGCCGACAGCAATTGCCTATTCCAGCGAAGATCCAGTTGCCGCAGCTAAAGTATTCAATGAATTTGTCAAAGAAAATGAAGCCCTGGTAGTAAAGGGCGGGTTGCTTTCCGGGCAGCTGCTAGACCCGCTTGGCATCAAGGCTCTGGGTGAAATTCCACCGCGCGAAGTGTTACTGGCCCAAGTTGTCGGTGGATTCCAGGCTCCCATTTCTGGGTTGGTTGGTGCATTACACGGAACGCTGCGTAAACTGGTATATACAGTGGATGCGGTTCGTCAGCAAAAAGAAAGCGCATAAGCGCTTAAAACTACAAATTATCTTAATTTAAAGGAGTTAATAAGCAATGTCAAAAGTTAATGAAATTATGGACATGGTTAAAGAAATGACAGTTCTTGAGCTTTCCGAACTGGTTAAAGCCTTGGAAGAAGAATTTGGTGTTACTGCCGCTGCTCCGGTAGCAATGGCTGCCGCCCCCGGTGGAGGCGCAGCAGCTGCAGCTGAAGAGGAAGAAAAAGATGAATTTGATGTCGTCCTAACCTCAGCAGGCGACAAGAAGATCCAGGTGATCAAGGTCGTTCGTGAAATCACCGGCCTGGGCCTGAAAGAAGCAAAAGCACTTGTAGATGAAGCTCCCGGCAACGTTCAGGAGAAAGTAAACAAAGAAACCGCCGAAGCAACCAAAGCAAAAATTGAAGAGGCCGGCGGAAGCATCGAACTCAAATAACCACCTTTCCAAACCAAATAACTAGCCAGGGGACGGTTCTCTGGCTAGTTTTTTCAATTAATCGCTTTTTTTTACCGTAAATAACTAGCCAGAGAACCGTCCCATGGCTAGTTTATGGGAATTGGCATAATATTTGCTTGTAACTTGTTGACACCTTCACATCCTTATGATAATATCTTAAGATGTCTAGTACTACCACTATGTGTTTTTTTAGAAGTGATTCGATTAGTCTTCGAGAGTAATTACATACCCTTTAGGAGCAACAGAGTAACAGGGCTGTCTGGTGATTCAGCCCGCTTTTTATCGGTTACCAAATCATAAACCAGGTATCAGGGGAGTGATTTTTTTTAATGTCCAGTAGTGTCGCAGCAGGCAGTAACAATCGTCGTTCCTATGCCCGCATTACAGAAGTTCTTGATTTACCGAATTTGATTGAAGTGCAGAGCAGTTCTTTCCAATGGTTTTTGGATAAAGGATTAAAAGAAATATTTGAAGATTTTTCGCCGATCCAGGATTTTACAGGTAATCTGGTCCTGGAGTTTTTTGACTATACTCTTGGCGAACCAAAGTATTCGGTTGATGATTGTAAAGAGCGTGACGCCACCTATGCAGTACCGCTTAAGGTGCGGGTGCGCTTGATCAACCAGGAAACCGGAGAAGTTAAGGAGCAGGAGGTTTTCATGGGTGATTTTCCCATGATGACTGAAAATGGAACCTTCATAATTAATGGAGCGGAAAGGGTAATCGTTAGTCAGCTGGTTCGTTCTCCCGGGGTTTACTTCAAGAAACAACCTGATCCTACAGGGAGCACGGGAAAAGAATTGATCAGCGCTACAATTATTCCCAACCGTGGTACCTGGCTTGAGTTCGAAACTGATGTCGCCGACGGTATTTTTGTCCGGGTTGATCGGACCAGAAAAATACCGGTTACTGTGCTGCTTAGGGCGATCGGTTACGGAACCGATGAGCAGATCTTCGAATTGCTGGGTAAAGATTCCCGTCTCAATGAAATTCTTGAAAAGGATCACACCGATTCTGTAGATTCAGCTTTGCTGGAGATCTACAAGCGTTTGCGTCCAGGTGAACCTTTGAATGTAGACAATGCCCGCAACCTTTTTGAATCGCTTTTCTTTGATGGCAAACGTTATGATTTTGCCCATGTCGGCCGTTTTAAAGCGAATAAAAAGTTATCGCTTTCCAACCGCATTTATAACCATACTCTGGCCGAGGATATTCTTGATCCGGTCACCGGCGCGGTACTCTATTCGGCTGGAACAAAGATTGACGAAGATGCCGGCCGAGTGATTGATGAGCATGGGGTTAAGCAGGCTAAGATAACTTACCAAGATAAAGTTCACCTGGTAATCGGCAACGGAGGTGTTGAGCTATCAACAAGACACCTGGTAACTGAAGATATTATTGCCGCTATCAGCTATATTCTTAATCTTTTTGATGGGATTGGTTTTGTCGATGACATTGATCACCTTGGAAACCGCCGTTTACGCAGCGTAGGGGAACTGTTGCAAAATCAGTTTCGGATTGGCCTTTCCAGGATGGAACGGGTCGTGCGTGAACGGATGACTATTCAGGATGTTGAAGCAATTACTCCCCAGGCTTTAATTAATATCCGACCGGTAATTGCTTCGATTAAAGAGTTTTTTGGCAGTAGCCAGCTTTCACAATTTATGGATCAGACCAACCCTCTTGCTGAGCTGACCCATAAGCGCCGATTGAGTGCGCTCGGACCGGGAGGTTTGAGCAGGGAGAGAGCCGGTTTTGAAGTACGTGATGTACACCACTCACACTATGGCAGGGTTTGCCCGATTGAAACCCCTGAAGGCCCAAACATTGGCCTGATTGGTTCGCTCGGTACTTATGCCCGCATTAACTCATATGGTTTTATTGAAACGCCTTACCGTAAGGTTGATAAGAAAGCTGGTCGGGTTACTTCAGAGATTGTTTACCTGACCGCCGACGATGAAGACCGCTTTGTTATTGCTCAGGCAAACGCCGAGCTCGATGACGACGGTAGTTTTGTTGCCAATCGTGTGGCTTGTCGCTACTACTACGATACAGTTATGCGTTCGCCTCATGATGTTGACTACATGGACGTTTCGCCTAAACAGTTGGTCAGTGTGGCAACCGCTCTTATTCCTTTCCTTGAAAATGATGACGCGAACAGGGCTTTGATGGGCGCGAACATGCAGCGCCAGGCTGTTCCGCTGTTGAAAACTGAAGCACCCCTGGTAGGAACCGGTTTGGAATACAAGGCGGCAATCGACTCCGGAGCTGTGGCAATTTGTTTGAATGACGGTGAAGTAGTCAGAGTCACCAGCAGCGAAATTGTAGTGCGGCGTGCTAAAGACAGTGAAGGCCAGAGCTATATAGTTAACGGCCGCACCCGGGAAAAATTTGAAGCTGATCGCCAGCCGGGGCTGGGCAACGGACTGGACATTTATGTGCTGCAAAAGTTTAAACGTTCAAACCAGGGCACCTGTGTTAACCAGCATCCGATTGTCAGGCACGGTCAAAAGGTGAAAGCGGGAGAAGTTATCGCTGATGGTTCATGTACCAGCAAAGGGGAACTGGCTCTCGGCCGTAACGTATTGGTTGCATTTCTCCCCTGGGAAGGTTACAACTACGAGGATGCTATCCTGATAAGCGAAAAACTGGTTAAGGATGATGTCTTTACTTCAATCCATATTGAAGAGTACGAATCAGAAGCCCGCGACACCAAGCTAGGTCCTGAAGAAATAACCCGCGATATTCCCAATGTTGGCGAAGAAGCGTTAAAAGATCTCGACGGCCGGGGAATTATCAGAATCGGTGCTGAAGTAAGAGCCGGCGACATTCTGGTTGGTAAAGTTACTCCAAAAGGCGAGACGGAATTAACTGCAGAAGAAAGGTTGCTGCGGGCAATTTTTGGAGAAAAAGCCCGGGAAGTTCGCGATACTTCACTGCGTATTCCTCATGGTGAGTCAGGTATTGTTGTTGACGTTAAAGTTTTCAATCGTGATGATGGTGATGAACTATCGCCCGGTGTTAACCAGCTCGTCCGTGTCTATGTAGCCCAGAAGCGCAAGATATCTGAAGGTGATAAAATGGCTGGACGGCACGGAAACAAAGGGGTTATTGCCCGCATCTTGCCGGAAGAGGATATGCCGTTTCTGCCTGACGGGATGCCGCTTGATATTGTGCTGAACCCGCTCGGGGTTCCTTCAAGAATGAATATAGGCCAGGTGCTTGAAGCGCACCTTGGCTGGTCAGCTAAAAGCCTGGGCATTGAGATTGCCTCACCAGTTTTTGACGGAGCTACGGAAGAAGATGTATTTGCCGCCTTTAAAGAAGCCGAATTGCCTGAAAACGGCAAAACGATGCTTTACGATGGCCGCACCGGAGAGCCCTTTGATGAAAAAATTACCGTCGGTTATGTTTACATGCTCAAGTTGGCCCACCTGGTTGACGATAAAATTCATGCCCGCTCTACGGGACCATACTCGCTGGTTACCCAGCAGCCTCTCGGTGGTAAAGCTCAGTTTGGTGGTCAGCGTTTTGGGGAAATGGAGGTTTGGGCACTGGAGGCTTATGGTGCCGCCTACACTCTGCAGGAAATCCTGACGGTGAAATCAGATGACGTAGTCGGCCGGGTGAAAACCTATGAAGCGATAGTTAAGGGAGAAAATATTCCCGAGCCTGGCGTTCCTGAATCATTTAAAGTTCTGGTAAAAGAGCTGCAAAGTCTCTGCCTCGATGTTCGTGTGCTCAGTGAGGAGACAGGCGAAGTGGAGATCAGGGAAGGTGACGATGACACTGATTATCGCCGGTTAGATGTTAATATTGAGGGAATGGAATCGGATGAAGATGATCTCGACCGTTTTGTCTATCGCAAGGAAGCCAAGGAAATTCCGGCTGCAGCGGAAAAAGTAAAAAGCGTGAAACCAGATTCAACGGAAGAGAAAAAAAGCGAAGACGAAGAAAGTGACTCTGATAACAACCTTGATGGAGCGGAAGACAACTTGGGTGTATCCGCAGATATACAAACCGGAGAAGTTGAGGAGGTATCTCTCGACCAGCTTGAAGAACTTGAAAATGACGACGATGAGGATGACGAAGATTTGAAGCCGAAACGGGCGTCGAAAAAACCGCGTATTGATGAAGCGCCGGACGAAGCGCCGGATGATCTTGATGAAGACGAAGAAAACATCTACTAGTAGCTCAGGCTGACCCCTGGCGAAAGGAGAGATCTTTTTGTTGGATGTTAATAACTTTGATGCCTTAAAAATCGGCCTGGCCTCATCTGAACAGATTAGAGCCTGGTCGAGAGGCGAAGTAAAAAAACCGGAGACCATTAACTACCGCACTCTCAAACCGGAACGTGAAGGACTCTTTTGTGAAAAAATATTTGGACCGCAGAAAGACTGGGAATGTCATTGTGGCAAATACAAAAGGGTTCGTTACCGCGGGATAGTTTGCGATCGCTGCGGGGTTGAGGTGACCCGTGCCAAGGTGCGCAGGGAACGGATGGGCCATATTGAACTGGCTGCCCCGGTTTCGCATATCTGGTACTTTAAAGGTATTCCCAGCCGTATGGGACTGCTGCTCGATATGTCTCCGCGTGCCCTTGAAAAGGTGCTATACTTTGCTGCTTACGTGGTTATCGATCCCGGTGAAACTTATTTAAGCAAAAAACAACTACTAACCGAAGTGGAATACCGGGAGTATTACGAAAAGTACCAGGCCCTTTTTAAAAGTAATAAAGGATTCAAAGCGGAAATGGGCGCTGAGGCAATAAAAAAACTATTAAATGATCTGGATCTTGATGAAATTGCCAAAGAGCTGCGGGAAGAACTGGTTTCTTCGAGTGGACAGAAAAAGGTTCGGGCAATCCGCCGCTTGGAAGTGGTTGAAGCTTTCCGCCAGTCGGGAAATGACCCGGCTTGGATGATCCTTGAGGCTATTCCGGTTATTCCTCCTGATTTACGCCCGATGGTGCAGCTCGATGGTGGGCGTTTTGCCACATCTGACCTTAACGATCTTTACCGCCGGGTGATTAACCGCAACAATCGTTTGAAAAGATTGCTCGATCTTGGCGCACCCGATATTATTGTCCGCAATGAGAAGCGGATGCTTCAGGAGGCAGTTGATGCCCTGATTGACAACGGCCGGCGTGGTCGTCCGGTAACAGGCCCCGGAAATCGTCCGCTGAAATCGCTGAGCGACATGCTTAAAGGAAAACAGGGG
>CAZCHW010000067.1:0-8490 GCA_964498375.1 uncultured Syntrophomonadaceae bacterium
GTTCTAAACTCTCTGTCAAATGCGGGTGATCCCGTAAATATGCTTCCATAGAACGGCGCAACCGCCAGATGAAGGTTTCCAGACGGGCTGGCAGATCAGCAGTAAGAGCAGCAGGCGGTACAGCCACCCAGAGATCGCTCTCTTTCACCTGCACGGTAAATGAAGCAAGCCGGGAGTTGCTTAACTCCCGGCGATAAACCCTGCGGCTAGTCATCAGTAACTATTGTTATCGACCAGGGTTTCCATTGCCCTGGCCGGGCAGGCTTTCAGGCACAATTCACAGACAATACACTTGTCTTCCTCAAAGCGAACAGTCATGGCCGGCCGCTCAAAATTCAGCGCCGCCGTAGGACAGATCACCGTACAGGCGCCGCAGTGTGTGCAGCGGTCTGCACACCAGATAATCTGCTGTTCCAGATTCATCACCTTTAAACCCTGCTGCTTGAGCCAGGCCATCGCTTTTTGGTAATTAACTTCATCACCGCTTATTTCCATCATTAACCGTCCTTCCTTGCGGGGGTTAATGTCGGCGCGTAAAATATTAACCATAAGATCATAATCTTTGATCAACTTGTAAATGGTCGGCTGTTCAACCACATTCGGCGGAAAGCGGAGGACTATCTTCTGCTTAACCATACTTACACCTCCCCTTCCTCTGGATCATAATCAGGCATTGCCTGTAAGTTAATCCCGGAATCTGCTGAAGGAAGTGGCGCTGCCGGAACGGTCAGGTTAAACTGTTTTGTTATAATCCAATCCTTTAAGGTTTCAGCAATTTCACGGGCCCCGGCATAGCTGGAAAGGGAAGCAGTAGGCACTTTCCTGCCCTCAACTGTTATCGAACCGCTTTTTAGCTCAGCATAGCTGACCAGACCAAGGTTACCGGGTTCACGCTGTGGATAAGCATGGCTGTAATCGACAATGGGAGCAAAGAGATCCTCATCGCGAACAGCGCAATAACCCATAATTTCTTCGTTTAGAATTGGAATCGGTATCCCCACTCCCACCTGCATCGTAGCCCCGTAACCGAGAAAGCTAAGCCCCCTCAGCCATTTTGGGTTCATCTGTTTCAAGTCCCCTATTAACGCCAGGGTGCCGGCCGGATACTTCGGAGCGCTGTTTTCACCCCGCTCCGCTGAAGGGTTATGCTGGGTGCCGTGCCAGGCTACATAGCCAACGCCCCCACCCAGAAAAATACGGGTGCCAATGCCAATAGTTTTCAACAGGGGATCATTAAACAAAGGGCTTAACTGTCCGGCTGAACTGTAATTTGCGTTACCCATTTTTGCCTTCAGTACTCCCATGTAAGTATAAATAGTTTTTTCGGCCAGGTTCACCGCCACATTATAGTTTTGATAAGCATTCCTGGGATTAAACAAAGTAGCTTCGTTTATCTCGGAAAGGGTAATGTAGGTATCGACCTTTTTCCTCGGGTAGCAATCAGTTCCATAAGATGATGCCTCCAGGCGTACCTTTTTACCGGCGACAAGGTCTTCAATTACGTGCCCCCCGCCATAGATAAATTCCCCGGGGTAATTACGGTTGGCCGGATCAGCAGAAGGCAAACTCGTTGCTCCAAGGTATAGATCGACAGCTGCTATCCCGGCATAAGCCGGTACGCCGTTTAAAGATACTTCATTTAGTTTTATCCGTGGTTTAGGATGCCCAACATTGAGAAATGCGCCGGAGGAACACATAGGGCCAAAAGTCCCCGTGGTTACAACATCCACCATCGCAGCCGCTTCTTTTATTCCTTTCTCCTCAACCAGATCGATCACTTCTTCAGCGGTAAAAACTACCGCTTTACCACTTTTCACTTTCGCATTAATTTCTTCGATGCTCCTGTTCACTTGCATCAGGCACCTCCTCCGGTATTAATAAATCACATTATATCACTGTCAGGTTACCCCGTCATCTTCATCCAAACAAATTACCCCGGCTTTGGGAGCCGGGGCAATTTTACATGCAACCTTCAAGGTTATCCCCTGGTAGCTATGATTCCGGCTAAATCAACTACCCGGCAGGAATAAGCCCATTCATTATCGTACCAGGCCAGAACCCTGGCCATATTACCACCAATCACCATTGTTGACTTACCGTCAACTGTTGAAGAAAAGGGATTCCCCTTGTAGTCTATCGAAACCAGGGGTTTATCACTGTAATCAAAGTAGGAGGAAGCTGAGGCTTCTTTTTTAAAGGCCTCGTTAATATCATCTACCGTGGCTTCTTTTTCCAGTTCGGCGACAAAATCAACAAGGGATACTGTCGGTGTCGGCACCCTGACCGCCAGGCCATCTATTTTTCCTTTCAGTTCAGGAATAACCTCGCCTACTGTTTTAGCCGCCCCTGTCGAAGTGGGAATTAGCGACAATGCGGCTGCCCGGGCCCGGCGTAAATCGGAATGGGGAAAATCGAGCAGTTGCTGATCATTGGTGTAGGCATGTGTGGTATTCATTAGCCCTTTTCTCAGGCCGAAATTTTCGTGTAAAACTTTGGCCAGTGGAGCCAGCGCATTGGTTGTGCAGGATGCATTGGAAATCAGGTAATGCTCTTCCGGATCGTAAAGATGATCATTTACGCCAAGCACAAGAACAATATCGGCTTCACCAGGTGCAGTAATAATAACTCTTTCTGCCCCGGCACTCAGATGGGCAGAGGCAGTTTGACGGGTTCTGAAAATTCCTGTTGATTCAATCACCAAATCGACGCCATACTCTTTCCAGGGTATTTTCGCCGGTTCACGCTCGGAAAAGACAGCAACCCTTTCTCCATCTATATCAAAACCCTGGTCATCAGCCTTAACATCGTGATCTATAATTCCATAAACTGAGTCATACTTAAACAGGTGTGCCAGAGTGGCGTTATCAGCCAGATCGTTTATTGCGACCACTTTAAATTTATCTTGATTCATGGAGGCGCGCATGGTCATCCGGCCGATCCTGCCAAAACCGTTAATACCTACTTTTAACATGGTAATTACCTCCTTGAGCTTTTTTTCCGGTAGCAGACTAACAATTTAATCATATCTCATGGCTATGCCGGGCGCAACTATTTAGCACTGCAGCAGGGCAATATATTGATAGGATTTGCATAAATCCAGGGCCGGCAGCGGCCAAAAAGCGGCCGGTAGTATACTTCTACCCGGTAGAGACCATGTACTTCAGGGGAATAATTAAGTGTATTACCGTAAGTTTCCATAATAACCATGCCGTTTTTGACCAACCGGATCAGTGAACGTTTTCTGGGCGACTCTACCCTGAGAACCACTTCTTTACTCAAGATAATTTCTCCACCCGGCAGAACAGTTACTGCACCAGCTTCTGCGCGAAATGAAAATTTATGAGCCCGGCCTAAAGATTCAAAAGCTGTATAACAGCTGCCCTGCTGCAAAGCGCCTAATATTTGTCTTTTCGCCATAGAAAACTGCTCATTTAAAAGTTCAGGCAAGATCACGTAGGTATTGATAGTCGAGAAACTGTATTGATAAGTAAATATGACAACTGAAAAAAAGAATTTGCGGTAACGGTAGGCATGAGCATCACTGCTGCCGATTCCGACCAGCTTGTGATTATGCATGTTGTAACAATCCCAGAGATGCAGCAACCTCTTCGGCGGGCCCTTCATCGCCCCGGTGCGGTTCAGGAAAAACCAGTACAAAGTTTTCAGCAGGTTGGGATGAAGACCGCGCCAGTGCGAAGAAAAGTTCCAGATTTCCATGCCGGTGGCGCCGAAAACCGGCCAATCCTGCCAGGGGTAGGCTTTACCTTTTTCAATATAACGCGAACCGCGGTCAAAGGGATGGGCAATGAAACCAAGGCCGCCGGCTTCGCTGACCTTATTGATCAGCTCCTGGGGATTTTCATTGTTAGCGGGAAGCAGTTCTTTTATATCCAGGGCCAAATAGTGGTTTTTCTCGTTATTTAACTCAGCACCGACCATAACAACAACACCCTGGTGCATGCCTTCCTCGGGCAGACCGTCCAGGGTTTCATGATCACAAATAATTATATAATGTAGTCCGGCAGCAGCAGCATCTTCAGCAATTGAGGGTATGTCGGCGCTGCCGTCTGAATGCTGTGAGTGGATATGTATGTTGCCCCGGTAATTATACATTTTTGAGGCCGACCAGGTTAGCCCGCCGCCTGCCCTTCCCGACCAGTATTAACTTGATCAAGGGACAGTCTGGCCCCAAGATCCTGTAGCCGCCTTTCGAAAGCGCTGTACCCGCGCCAAAAATGTTCCAGGCCGCTTATCCGCGATTCACCTTCGGCAGCAAGAGCTGCCAGGATCAGGGCGGCCGCTCCCCTTAAATCGGTTGCTTCAACAGGCGCTCCGCTAAGCTTTCTTACACCCTGTACTACTGCCTGGCTTCCTTCAACACGAATATCGGCACCCATGCGAACCAATCCACTAATGTGACGAAAACGGTTTTCAAACACAGTTTCACTGACCATACCTGTTCCGGAAGCCAGGGCTATCAAGACCATAAACTGCGGTTGCAAATCTGTGGGAAACCCGGGATAGGGCTGTGTTTTCAAGTCGACGGCCTTTACCAACCCGTTGCTGCCAATACCGATCGTCCCAAAATCGGGTTCTTCCAGCTCCATGCCGGTTTCCCGTAATTTTGCCAGAAGCGGCTTCAGGTGATCGGACAACACATTGCTGACCCGTAGTTCACCACCGGTGACTGCGGCGGCAATTAAAAATGTACCGGCTTCAATGCGATCTGGTATCACAGCGTAACGGGTTCCGCCCAGCTGTTCAACTCCGGTAATTCTAATTCTTTTTGTGCCCGCGCCACTTATTCTGGCCCCGGCACTGTTTAAAAAGTTTGCAAGATCTACTATTTCCGGTTCTGAGGCGGCATTTTCAATCGTAGTCGTTCCTCTGGCCAGCACTGCCGCCATGATTAAATTTTCTGTTGCCCCCACGCTTGGGTAATCGAGATAAATATCGGCTCCATGCAGGCGGTCACAAGTACCTTCCACCAGGCCGCCGGCGAAAGCAAAGCGCACTCCCATCGCCTCCAGCCCTTTCAGATGGAGGTCAACCGGACGGCTGCCGATAGCACACCCTCCAGGCAAAGCTATCCTGGCCTGGCCAAAACGGGCCAGTAGTGGACCAAGCACTAAAAATGAAGCCCGCATTTTTTGCATCAGCGCTTCGTCAGGTTCAACAGGCTGAAGATTCCGGTTATCTATTGTCACGGACTCTTCAACAGAGTGGTATTTCAATGAAACCCCAAGGGAAGAGATTACATCAAGCATTGTCCTTACATCAAGCAAATCGGGTAATTCATCGATAATCACCGGGCCATCGAGAAGTAACGCCCCGGCAATAATGGGCAATCCGGCATTTTTGGCACCTTTCACCCTGACTGTTCCCTTGAGGGGAAAGCCCCCCTGAATAATCATTTCCTGATTCATTATTTTTCCTTCCCTGATAAAAAATGAATAATAGTCTTTACATTTTCTCTCTAACTACATCTTTAATCTTCATCAACCTGGTTAATGCGCCGCGTTCGTTCTCTTCCAGTTTCATGGTTATGTATCTGATTGTACTGCTAAGTTCTGGAATCATCACATACTCGAGAGCGTTAACTCGGCGTCGGGTTTTTTCTATCTCGTCAGCCAGCAGTTGCACCGCTTTTTCCACTTCGGCCAGTTCCATCAGGCGTGAAAGCACCGCTGAAAGAGTTTCAATTGAAGCATCTAGTTCTGCTGTGGTTTCAACAAAACCATAGGGGTACATCCCCGCTTCGTCATCCTGTTTTTTCTCTTCTTCGGCCCAGCTGAATTTAGGTGCATAAACGCTCATAATATTCTGCTTGCCAATTTCCAAACTTAGCTTCTTTGTCGGGTACATTAGCGCCTCTTCTAGTATTTCAGACGGCATTACAGCCCGGGCCAGCAGAAACTTGGCGAAAGCACCGGAAAGCTCATGCTCCAGTTCTTCGCGTAAATCCTTGTTTTTACGCACCAGGATCAGAAACTGGCGGATCAGCTCGTCCCTTTTATCCTTGAGCAATTTATGCCCCCGCTCCGCCATCTTGAGTCGTTTCTTCAGGCGGTTTAGCTCCATGCGGGTCGGGTTAACCCGGATTTCCATGACTAAACCTCCTCCTGGCCTGGCAGGTATTTCTTCAAATATTCATCTCGTACTCGCTTCAGCTCAGTTCTCGGCAACAGGGCCAACAGCTCCCAGCCAAGGGCCAGGGTTTCTTCAATTCTCCGATCTTCCTCTTCCCCCTGGGAAACATAGCGGTTCTCAAATTCATCGGCAAAACGGGAAAACTTTTTATCCGCTTCTGAAAGCGCTGCTTCACCGAGGATAGCAGCCAGCTCTTTGGCTTCTTTGCCGCGGGCGTAAGCTGCATAAAGCTGATTCATTGTATCGGCATGGTCTTCACGGGTTTTTCCTATACCGATTCCTTTATCTTTTAGTCGAGAGAGCGAGGGCAGCACGTCAATCGGTGGATACATACCTTTCCTGTGCAGCTCCTGGCTGAGAATAATCTGCCCCTCGGTAATGTATCCGGTCAGGTCGGGAATGGGGTGAGTTTTATCATTCTCCGGCATAGACAGGATCGGCAGCTGGGTAATTGAGCCTGCGCGTCCCTGAATCCGTCCGGCTCGTTCGTAAATTGTCGAAAGGTCGGTATAGAGGTAACCAGGGTAACCGCGTCGGCCGGGCACCTCTTTACGGGCAGCAGAGATTTCTCTCAGGGCCTCTGCATAGTTTGTCAGGTCGGTCAAAATTACGAGCACGTGCATATCTTTCTCATAAGCCAGATATTCGGCAGCAGTTAAAGCCATCCTGGGAGTGGCAATTCGCTCAATTGCCGGGTCATCAGCCAGGTTAATAAAAAGAATAGCTCGCTCAATTGCCCCGGTTTTGCGAAAATCGCTGATAAAATAATCAGCTTCTTCAAAGGTAATTCCCATGGCGGCAAAGACAACTGCAAATTTTGATTCAGTGCCAAGCACCTTGGCCTGCCGGGCTATCTGGGCAGCCAGGCGGGAATGAGGTAAACCTGAGCTGGAAAAGATTGGCAGCTTCTGGCCGCGCACCATCGTATTCATACCATCAATTGCCGAAACACCGGTCTGGATAAACTCAGAAGGATAATCCCGGGCATAGGGGTTAATCGGGTAACCATCTATATTCAGACGTTTTTCCGGGATAATCCTCGGACCCTGATCTCGCGGTTCTCCAAGGCCACTGAAAACCCGGCCCAGCATGTCCAGTGAAACAGGAAGCTCAATTGATTTGCCAAGAAAACGGACTTTGGCAGCAGCAACGTTCAAACCGGTTGAGCCTTCGAAAACCTGGACCAGCGCTCGGTCACGATCAACTTCAAGAACCTGGCCGCGCCTGATATCGCCACCGGGCATTTCAATTTCAGTCAATTCGCCGTATTTAATTCCTTCTACCCTTTCAACCAGCATCAGAGGGCCGGCTATGTCGACAACAGTTTTATATTCTTTAAGCATCTTCCTCTCCTCCTTCACCGGCTAAGGCAGCGATCTGATCTTTAATCTCCTGTTCAACCTGATCAAGCTGCTGTAATTCCTCCTCGGGGACATACCTGGCCCGGGCAATTCTTTCCCGAACCGGAAGGGAAAACAGTTTTTCCAGATCTAGTTCCAGATCGCCTTTATCAACCAACACTCCCGCCTGATGATGGAATATCAGGATCAGTTCAAGCATCCGAAACTGTTTGTTCAGGGAGCTGTAAGTGTCTATCTCGTGCATCGCGTTCTGATGCAGGAAGTCTTCCCGCAGCGACTTTGCCGTTTCCAGAATCAGCCTTTCACGGGCAGAAAGAGCATCAACCCCAACCAGGCGGACAATCTCTTCAAGTTCAGCTTCCTCCTGGAGCAGCCGCATTGCTTCGCGACGCATTTCATTCCATTGCTCGCCAATTGTATCACGGAAATAGGACGCCACGTTGTCAAGATATAGTGAGTAGCTAAGCAACCAGTTAATCGCCGGGAAGTGCCTCCGGTAAGCAAGGGAGGCATCGAGGCCCCAGAATACTTTAACAATACGCAGGGTAGCCTGAGAAACCGGTTCGGAAAGGTCTCCGCCAGGCGGCGACACCGCACCGACACTGGTTAGAGCACCTTCTTTATTATCGCTTCCCAGGCAGATCGTCCGCCCGGAACGCTCGTAGAAATCGGCCAAACGTGAGCCAAGGTAAGCCGGGTATCCTTCTTCACCGGGCATCTCTTCGAGACGGCCAGACATCTCGCGCAGCGCTTCCGCCCAACGGGAAGTTGAATCGGCCATCAGGGCCACACTATAACCCATGTCGCGAAAATACTCGGCAATGGTTATCCCTGTGTAAATTGAAGCTTCACGTGCCGCCACAGGCATATTAGAAGTGTTGGCAATTAAAACTGTTCTTTTCATCAGGGGTTCCCCTGATTTCGGGTCTTTCAGCTCGGGAAACTCCATTAAAACATCGGTCATCTCGTTTCCGCGCTC
>CAZCHW010000068.1:0-8482 GCA_964498375.1 uncultured Syntrophomonadaceae bacterium
TATACAAGCTGCGTACCATGGTTGTTGAGGCAGAAGATGCAAGCGGTCCGGTATTTGCTACCGAGGCTGACGACCGGGTGACCAGAATAGGCCGTTTTTTAAGGGCAAGCAGGTTAGATGAGCTGCCCCAGCTCTTTAATGTACTGCGCGGCGACTTAAGTATAGTGGGGCCGCGCCCGGAAAGACCTTTTTTTGTAGAAAAATTTGAGCGTGAGATGCCTGAATACCGGCTGCGTCACCTGGTGAAACCGGGAATTACCGGTCTGGCCCAGGTAGCGGGCTACTATGCGACCAACACACACGATAAGCTGCGCTATGACCTCTTTTACCTGGCCGATTATTCGCTGCTTTTAGATTTTAGGATTTTGCTTTTAACCATTCCAACTCTCTTTAACCGGGAAGCGGCCAGGGGTGTGAGCAACCCGTGCCGCGGCAAGCAGGAACAGGAAATACAGTAGATATCTCGGCTATGTAATTATTTTATAGCAAAAAATGGAGGTTCTTATGCCTGATATACTAGTTCTTGGCGGCGGAGTGGCAGGGCTGTCGGCAGCCTGGCATGCCCGTCAGGCAGGCCGGGAAGCCTTGGTTTTGGAAGCCCAGGAACGCTGGGGCGGCCTGCTGGATCATTTTACAATTGATGGTTTCCGGTTTGACAATGCCGTGCACTTTGCGTTCAGCAGCAATGAATATTACCGGAACTTGCTGGAGCAGACAGAATATATTATCCACCGGCCTGAACCGTACAATTTTGAGCAGGAGCGCTGGCTGAAGCATCCGGTGCAGAATAACCTTTATCCTCTGCCGGTGGAAGAAAAAGTGGCAGCGATAAAAAGCTTTATCGAACGGCCTGACCAGAGTAAAGATCCCAATTATGCCGACTGGCTGGAAGAGCAGTTTGGCCGGGTGATTGCCAGACGTTTTCCTGGACGTTACACCAGGAAATACTGGACCATTGAGGCTGAAAAGCTCGGCACAGAGTGGATCGGCAATCGTCTTTACCGGCCTTCACTTGATGAAGTGCTTTTTGGCGCAATGACTGACCGGACCCCGCAGACTTATTACCTGCAGGAAATGCTTTACCCGCGGTGCGGAGGTTTCCGCACCTTCCTGGAACCACTGGCTGCGGCGGTTAAAATTGAAACCGGTCGCAGGGTAGTGAGGATTAATCCGCAGCGCCGGGTAGTTGAAACTGAAGATGGGCCACCTGAACATTACGAGGCCCTTGTTTCAAGTTTGCCTTTGCCGGAACTGGCGCAGATGATTGAAGGCGCGCCGGCGGCGGTTCTTGAAGCGGCTGGAAGCCTCTGGGCAACCTCGGTGGCCCTGGTGTCGCTCGGTTTTAACTGTCCGCAGGCGGGCGAGCACCTGTGGTTTTATATATACGATGAAGATATTTACCCGGCCCGGGTGCACGCGCCATACCGCAAATCGCCCGACAACGCGCCGCCCGGTAAAAGTTCGCTGCAGTTTGAGATCTACTTTTCCAGGCATAAGCCGAAACCGGCTTCACCGGAAGGGCTGGTTGAGCATGTGCTTGCAGCGGCAGCACGGATGGGGCTTGCTGAAAGCAGTAAGCTGGAAGTTTGCGACTACCGTGAACTGCCCTATGCCAACGTGGTGTTCGACCGGGGCATGACAGTGCGCCGCGACTACCTTCTTGATTATATTCGCAGCCTGGGGATAGTTCCGGTGGGTCGATTCGGGTTGTGGGATTATCTGTGGAGCGATCAGAGCTACCTGAGCGGCAAAAGGGTGGAGTCATTGATCAATATGGTATAATCAGGGAAAGTAGTAATTATCCTGCCCGCAGCGGCAGGTAAAGGAAGGCGATAAGGGTGAGCGAACAGGAAAAAGGCCCTGAGGAAAAAGGTAAGCTTGATCCTGAAATCCGGGAAAATGAGCCGGTGAAAGGCGATGAAGGCAATCCGGACTGGACCGAGGAGCTAAAAGACACTTTTGCGGTTGAAAGTGATGAAGCAAAGGAACATACAGTGGAAAAACCGAGCCGGATCAAGCGCAGCCTGATAATTATTGCGGCGGTCCTGCTGATTTTGTTAATCGCCGGAGGCACGTACGTTTTAGCCTTTTTTAACCAGGTTCAGGAAACCCAGCGGGTGCTGCTCGATGATGTTTCTTTCGAGGAAAGCTACGATGTGGGCGAGGCTTTTTCAGACCAGATTGTGAACATTGCCCTGCTCGGCTTCGACCGAGGCTGGAACCGTGAATCTTATGGCGAGTATTTATTCAGGCCTGATATGCTGGCGGTTCTTACCCTGAACTTACAGGAAAATACCATTGCCGTTGTCCGCCTGACTCGCGATTCATACGTGCCGATTCACGGCACCGGTGGGTTTCATGACAAGATTAATCACTCCTACTATTACGGTTACCGGTCTGGCAACAGTGATGATCCCCATGCCGATGGAATTCGCAATACCCTGCAGACTGTCAGCAACGTCCTCGGCGGAATTCCGATTCACTACTATGTTTCGGTCGATATGTATTCAATTGTCGAACTGGTTGATGCGATGGGCGGGATCTATTACGAATCGGAACAGGAAATTATTGACAAGCACTGGGAAGTTGGCCGGGTGCTGGTGCCGAAGGGCCCGCAGATGATGGACGGCTTAACATACCTGCGCTACCTGCAGTATCGTGACGATGCCAGCAACCAGGATTACGGGCGGATTGACCGTCAGATGAATCTTTTGAAAGAAACATTTTTATACCTGCGTGAACAGGGTAAAATTACCGACATACCGGCAACTTACCGTATTTACAAGGATTACGTGGAGACCGACTTGACTTACAAGCAAATTGCTGCCCTGGCATATTATGCCCGTGACTTTAATATTGATGATGAGAACCTGAAGTTTTATACCTTAAAGGGTGACGGGCAAATGATGGACGGTATCTGGTACCAGGTAATCTTTCAGAACCAGCGGGTTGAGCTGATCAAAGAGGTTTTCGGCATTGATGCGCAGCCCTGGCCACCGATTGTTTTGCAGGACAGCCCCGAATACCTGGAAGAGCAGGAGCGCAAGCGGCGTATGGAAGAACTTGGGCTAAGCGAAGACGATGATTTCAGCCTGAACCGGGAGACGGTCAGCTCGGAGGAAGATGCCGCTGAAGAAGGGACAGGGACAGGCGACAATTTGCAGGAGCCGAAAAAATTTGAGGCTCCAGTGGTTATTCCCGAGGTTCGCGGACTGACGGTGCCTGAAGCGCGGTTTTTGTTGGAAAGTTTTGGTTTCGTAATTGGTGAAATCAGGGAGAGACGGGATAATTCGGTCGCAGCCGGTTTGGTGCTATACACCGAACCGCTGCCGGGCATGTCCGTTTCACCGGGCCGCACTTTGAACCTGATCATTGCCGGCAGCACGGAAGATAATGCTGGAACAGGTGGAAACTGACAGGATTGTAATGACTGACCTGTTGCGGTTAATTAAAAACTAAAAGGCGGGTTGCTGCAGTGGCCGAGTTGCCGCAAAAAGCAAGAATCTACATCTCGATGGGGATTGTGCTGGTCATAGTCCTCCTTTCTTTTTCGATTATTTTCTACGGGGTCTACCAGGTTTACTTTGCTCCGGCCACCTTGTTCAGCCGCGATTTTAACGCCGATCAGCAGGTAGAGGAAGTTTTCGAAGAACGGATAATTAACGTGGTTGTGCTTGGATTACATAACCGCAACGACGATAACAGCTTTGGCGAGATCTACTATGTTGACACGATTTTAATCGCTTCGATTAACTTTGATCGCGACAGTTTGACCCTGCTCTCTGTACCGCGCGACAGCTTTGTGGAAATTGCCGGTGGTGGGCGGGATCGGATCAGGCAGTCTTACAGTTACGGCTACCGGCAGGCCGCTGAAGCTGAAGACCGGCACAGGGCAGGAATGGATTGTGCCCTGGAAACGATCACTTCATTGCTTGAAGGCCTGGATTTACATTATTTTATTGCCATGGATTTGCAGGGGTTAAAACAGCTGATCGATTCAATGGGTGGGGTTTATTTTGAGGTGGAACAGCCGATGATTGGTTTTACGCCCCAGGAATCTTTAACTGCAGGACCGCAGCTGCTTGACGGACAGGGCTACATTACTTACCTGACCTACCGCGAACCGGACCAGCGCGATGATTTGAACCGGGTAAAAAGACAAAAAGAACTTTTGCTTGCTACCTTTCGTTACTTTCAGGAGATGGGCCTTTTCAGTTATATCGTGCCGACCTATGCCACCTACCGTGAACATATTGAAACCGATTTAAGCTTTAACCAGGTGGCTGCCCTGGCTTTGTTTGCCGGAGAAAGGCTGGAAGGAGATGCGATCAGGGATTATGCCCTGACAGGAAATTATTTTACCCACGATGGTGGAGAAACTTATTACCTGGCCCTGGATCGCTCAGCCCTGGAGGATCTGATAGACCGATTAGGCAGCCCGACAGGAGGTATGAATGATTGAATAAATTTAAAGAGGCAGGAAAAGACAAGCTATGCCTGGTCAGTGGCGCAGCGGGCTTTATTGGCTCGCGCCTGGCAGAAAAACTGGTTGAAGAGGGTCACCGGGTGATCGGGATAGATTGCTTTACCGACTATTACAAAAAGAGTTTGAAAAAACAAAACCTGGCCTCCCTGGCGAAGAGTGACCGGTTTGACCTGATTGAAGCCGACCTGGCAACGATAGACCGGCTGGGCCTGGAGAACACAGGGGTGGAGCTGATCTTTCACCAGGCCGCACAGGCCGGGGTGCGGGCCAGCTGGGGCGATGATTTTGCCGCCTACACCCATCACAATGTTCTGGGAACCCAGCGGCTGCTGGAGTGGGCAAAAAAGGTTAAACCGGAACGGATTGTCTATGCATCGTCATCTTCTGTTTACGGAACCGGCGGAAAGCTGCCGATGGCGGAAAACGATCTGCCCCGGCCGCTGTCGCCGTACGGGGTTACCAAGCTGGCGGCCGAGCATCTATGCAACCTCTACTGGCAGAATTTTAAACTGCCGGTGGTCAGCCTGCGCTATTTTACCGTTTACGGGCCCGGGCAGCGTCCCGATATGGCATTTAACCGTTTTATCAGGGCAATACTGGCCGGGGAAGAGTTAACTATTTACGGCAGCGGGGAACAGACCCGTGATTTTACTTACATTGATGATATTGTTTCAGCCAACCTTGCTGCAGCGTTTACAGAAGGTGTAGAGGGACAGGTGTATAATATCGGCGGCGGAACCAGAATTTCTGTCAACGGGGTGCTTGAATTGCTCCGGCAGATCAGCGGCCAGGCGGTGCAGGTGCGTTACGCGGCGGTGCAGGCCGGTGATCCGGCCCATACCTATGCCGATACGACACGGGCCCGGCAGGATCTGGCCTTCAAACCGGAAACCAGCCTGGAAACCGGGCTGGCAAAAATGATGCGCTGGATGGAGGAAAATTACAAAAATTATTAAGCCTTTGCTTTTTCACTCGCCCAGGCCGATGCGGCGCCTGGTCAGCCAGAGAACCAGCAGCGCTCCGGCAGCAGCCCAAAAAATACAGGAAAAACTGAATGAGACCGGCAGAAGCGCGCGGGTAGACCCGAGAATCAGCCCGCCCAGCAAGAAAGAAATAGCAGTGCGGTAGCGCCGGTAGAAAGCGGAGAGCAGACGGGCCAGCCCGAACAGACCGACCAGAAACCCGCACCCCAGGAAGAAAAGGCGAATCCACTGCCACTGACTGACGGCCATAATCACGTCATCATACAGATTTAAAATGATCAAAACAGCGCTGCCCGAAATACCGGGTAAAAGCATTGTAGCGCTGGCCAGGGTGCCGCCTAAGAAAAAATGAAAATAACCACCCGGCGGCAACACGGTAAAAGTCTGGCTCGGTTCGCAGATAATAAACCAGGAGATGTAAAAACCGGCAGCGGCTAACAGCAGGGGCAACGGTTTCAACGGGCTGCCGCGCTTGAAATGGATCACTGCCGGTATGGACGCCAAAAGCATCCCCAAAATAAAGGCGGTAATCAGGTTGTTGAAGTGTTCAAGCAGAAAGCCGACCAGGTAAACAGAGACCAGCACGCCGGTGGCTGTGCCGGCAAACAGGGGCAGGTAGGCTTTCAGGCGCAGGGAAGCCAAATCATCAAGAAAGCGGTAGTAAAAACCGAGAATCAAGATAACTGTCCCGGCGCTTAAACCGGGAAGCACCAGGGCAATGCCGATAAATATACCTTTCAGGATTTCGATAACCACAACCGGCCTCCTAAGTTTAATTGCTCAATTCACTTTCTTACTATTCGCCACTCTAGAGCTTCTTCCTTTTACTGAACCCGATTAAGCTACTATAGTACCCCTGCAGCTTCAGGCTGACTGAAGATCTGCCCGGCTATTAAATATTGAGCGGCATGTTCAGGTAAAAAGTGATATGATATTGTAGAACGGTGAGGTATAAATGGAAACTGTAAAAATCATTGATTATGCTGATACAATAACCGAAATCGGAGTGATTTCCGATACGCACATACCTTCGAGGGCAGCCTTTTTACCGCCCGCTGTTTACGAGAATTTCAGGGGGGTGCAGTTAATCCTCCACGCCGGTGACCTGGTAGATGAAAAGGTGATCATTGAACTAAAAGCCCTGGCCCCGGTGGAAGCAGTAGCCGGTAACATGGACCCCCACCCGCTGGTGCAGAGACTGGGCAGGTTGAAGCTGATTCGCATCGGGGAAGTGGCAATTGCCTTACTGCACGGTGACCTGGCCGGGCGCAGGGTTAACTTTGAACATATTGGCCAAATCTTTCTGCCGCACCGGCCCCGGGCAGTAGTGTTCGGGCACTTGCATGAACCGCTGAACAGTGAGCAGGATGGGGTTCTTTATTTCAACCCCGGCTCAGCAACCGACCCGCGCCGCACCCCGAGGCCGTCGATCGGCAGGCTGTCCATAGAAAATGGAATGATCAAAGGCCGGATTATAAAGATTTAACCAGGTTGTAACTATTGTGGATAAGGAGGGACAGAAATGGCATTGGATCAGCAAAAAGCAAAAGATACCAGAGAACGCATTCTTTTCGAAGCAGAAGGGTTGGAATTGCCCTGCAAGAAAGCTTTTAGCATCGCCAGCGAAGTTGGCGTTCCCATAGCAGAGGTTGGCAGAATCTGTAATGAGATCAAGATTAAAATCGTTGGCTGCCAGCTTGGCTGCTTCTAATAAGGCGTAATAGAGGGAAAGAAAGCGAAAATTAAAGCAATATGAGTCTAAATGCGCAGCAGGCCTGATTATGGCCTGCTTTTCTATTTGCCCACTGCCAGGCTTTAAAGTAATATTAGCAGTGGAATTGTTAGCACTCACTCTTAGAGAGTGCTGCTAAGAATAGTAACCCAAAATAAGGAGGCAGATTAGATGAACCTCAAACCATTGGCAGACAGAGTTGTTGTGAAGGTTTTGGAAGCGGAGGAGAAGACCGCCAGCGGTATCGTTCTTCCCGACAAAGCCAAGGAAAAGCCACAGGAGGGCGAAGTAGTAGCGGTAGGTACCGGTAAGGTGCTTGATAACGGCAGCAAAGTAGAGATGGAAGTTAAAGTAGGGGATAAAGTAATCTATTCCCGCTATGCCGGCACTGAAGTTAAAGTTGAAGGCGAAGAATACCTGATTTTACGGCAGGACGACATTTTAGCCCTGGTTGGTTAATCTTTCCGATAACGGGCTCGTGATGGATCAGACTGAAATCAAATGAAACATTCGGTTTTTACTGACAGTTGATCTTGACCAGGAATTATGACTGACAAGTGGAGTGAAAAAGACTTAAGGAGGTTTTACGTTATGGCAAAACAGATTATTTATGATGAAGAAGCCCGGCGCGCGCTTGAAAGAGGCGTAAACGCCCTGGCTAATACCGTAACCGTAACATTGGGACCGAAAGGCCGCAATGTTGTACTAGACAAAAAGTTTGGTTCCCCCCAGATTACCAACGATGGTGTGACCATCGCCCGCGAAATTGAACTTGAAGATCCCTTTGAAAACATGGGTGCCCAGCTGGTTAAAGAAGTAGCGACCAAGACAAACGATATAGCCGGTGATGGCACAACAACCGCAACCCTGCTGGCCCAGGCGATTATTCGCGACGGACTGAAAAACGTTGCCGCCGGAGCTAACCCGATGATTATGAAGCGCGGGATTGAAAAGGCAGTTGCTGTTGCCTTAAAAGAGCTGGAAAAAATGAGCAAGCCTGTAGAAACCAAGGAAGATATTTCCCAGGTTGCCGCAATTTCAGCCGGTGATGATACAATTGGAAACCTGATTGCCGAAGCAATGGAAAAAGTAGGCAAGGACGGGGTTATCACTGTTGAAGAATCGAAAGGCTTTACTACAGACCTGAAGGTTGTCGAAGGGATGCAGTTCGATCGCGGCTACATTTCACCTTACATGGTTACCGACACGGAAAAAATGGAAGCTGTGCTGGAAGATCCCTTTATTCTCTTAACCGACCGCAAGGTTAGCAACATTCACGAC
>CAZCHW010000069.1:0-8482 GCA_964498375.1 uncultured Syntrophomonadaceae bacterium
CCGGCGGGGCAGGAAAGCTTGAACACCTTTATGACGCCCTGACAGTTGGCGGAGCACATGCTGTTCTTGCTGCCTCTATTTTACATTACGGCACCTATAGTATTGCTGACATAAAAAAATACCTGTCCTCCAGAGGACTTCCGGTGAGGCCCACTGCCGGTGAAAAAGAACATGATTTGCGAGAGGAGTTTTAACATGAAAGAGCAGGGAACTTTTCGGGTTAAAAAAGGTATGGCACAAATGCAAAAGGGCGGAGTGATCATGGATGTCACTACCGTTGAACAGGCCCGTATTGCCGAGAAAGCCGGTGCAGTTGCAGTAATGGCTTTAGAACGGGTTCCGGCAGATATCAGAGCTGCCGGCGGGGTTGCCAGAATGGCCGATCCTGGAATGGTTTTAAAAATCATGGATGCTGTTACTATTCCGGTAATGGCCAAGGTGAGAATCGGCCACTTTGCCGAAGCGCAAATATTAGAAGAATTAGGCGTCGATTATATTGACGAAAGCGAAGTACTTACCCCGGCTGACGAGCAGTATCACATTAACAAACATCTTTTCAAGGTTCCCTTTGTCTGTGGAGCCAGAAACCTTGGCGAAGCCTTAAGGCGCATCTCTGAAGGAGCAGCTATGATCCGGACTAAAGGTGAGCCGGGAACCGGTAATGTTGTTGAAGCTGTTCGCCACATGCGCAAAGTGATGGATGAAGTTCGTCAGGTGCTCGGCAAAGTGGATGATGAACTGGTCGTAATGGCAAAGGAAATGGGTGTATCAATAGAAATGCTCAAAGAAGTCCGAGAAGCCGGCCGTTTACCGGTTGTTAACTTTGCCGCCGGTGGAATCGCTTCTCCGGCTGACGCATCATTAATGATGCAGCTTGGTTCAGATGGTATATTTGTCGGCTCTGGAATTTTTAAATCAGAAAAGCCCGAGCTGGTCGCTGAAGCAATAGTTCAGGCCACACTGCACTATGATGACCCCGCCCTGCTGGCTAAAGTTTCAAAAGGCCTTGGCGAAGCCATGCCCGGCCTGGAAATGTCGTCACTGAGTGAAGCAGACCGGATGCAGGAACGGGGTATTTAAAGAATGCGTATCGGCGTTTTATCAGTTCAGGGGGCAGTTTCAGAGCACATCACTCACCTTGAAAATTGCGGTGTTGAAGCCCTGCCGGTAAAAGATAAAAACTCTCTGAACCGGGTAAAAGGGCTAATTATCCCTGGCGGCGAAAGTACAACCATTGGCAAATTAATTGATGCATTTAATCTTTCCGAATCAATTAAAACCCGCTCTGCTGCGGGAGACCTTGCTCTTTTCGGAACCTGCGCTGGTATGGTTCTGCTGGCCAGAGATATCTCTGACGGAATTATTAACCAACCCAGGTTGGGATTAATGAACATCAGGGTCAAAAGAAACGCCTTTGGACGCCAGCGGGAAAGCTTCGAAACTGACCTGAATTTTGATTCACTTGGCCACCCCTACAAAGGGGTGTTCATCAGGGCCCCCATAATTGAAGAAGCCGGATCTGAGGTTGAAATCCTTGGCACCTTGGAAGAAGGGATTATCGCTGCCCGGCAGGATAATATGCTGGCCACCTCATTCCACCCGGAGCTAACCGATGATTTAAGGATCCATCAATATTTTATTGAAATCTGTCAACCAATTTAACAGCCAGGGTAAACCCCTGTAAAGCTAAAAACTAAAACCCCCTCGTGCATTAATACCGAGGGGGTTTACCTTTATACCTTGAGCTTACCTATTCCCATTCAATAGTTCCCGGCGGTTTTGAGGTAATATCATAGACTACCCGGGCAGCCTCGGCAATTTCTCCAGTTATCCTGGCCGATACTTTTTCCAGAAGTTGATGAGGCAAACGGGCCCAATCAGCAGTCATGGCGTCTTCTGAATGCACCGCCCGCAGGGCTAATACCGGCCCGTAATGCCGGTCATCACCTTTAACCCCAACTACATTGATCCCTGTATAAACGGCAAAATACTGCCACAAACTGTCTGCCAAGCCACAGTTTTTAACCTCTTCTCTGAATATTGCATCCGCCTTTTTAAGTATGGTTAATTTTTCCTCATTAATTTCTCCAACAATTCTTACTGCCAAGCCGGGCCCGGGAAATGGCTGCCGCTTCAAGATAGAATCAGGTAATCCCAGTTCGGTACCAACCAGCCTGACCTCATCTTTAAACAGTTCACGCAACGGCTCAATCAGTTCAAAACCCAGCTCTTCCGGCAGTCCGCCGACATTATGATGCGACTTAATTACCGCAGCACCGTTAACTGAACCGCTCTCTATTACGTCAGGATAAATCGTCCCCTGGGCCAGATAGGTAATATCTCCAAGAGATAGTGCTTTATCTTTAAAAACGGCAATAAATTCAGCGCCGATAATCATCCGTTTCTCTTCCGGATCGGTAACTCCCGCTAAACGGTCTAAAAAACGCTCCCGGGCATCAATATGAATAAACTGCCCTTTCAATTTCTTACTGAATAATTGAACGACCTGTTCTGCTTCATCAAGGCGTAATAACCCGTGATCGACAAAGATAAAAACAGCCCGCTCACCCACCGCCCGGTCAAGTAGAAATGCCACTACGGAAGAGTCAACTCCCCCGCTTAAGGCACAAACTACTTTACCAGTTTCGCCAAGGGTCCGGCAAACTGATGCAACTGCATCATCAACAAAACTGCTGGGCGTCCAATTCCTGCTGCACTGGCAAACCTTGAAAAGGAAGTTATTAAGAACCATGTTACCGCCGGGAGTGTGAAACACCTCAGGATGAAACTGGACTCCATAGATTCTGCGGTTACGATCACCAATAGCCGCCAGGGTGCCGTTTTCAGTGCGGGCCAGAACAGCAAACCCGGGTGGAGCTTTTAAAACTTCATCCTGATGGCTCATCCAACCACAATTATTCTCAGCTTCCTTAAATATTTTATCTGTGAAAAGTGGTTCCTTTTCGACTACTTCGAATGATGTTCTGCCAAATTCAGACCTGTTCCCCTTCTTCACTTCACCACCAAGATCCAGGGCCAGCAGCTGCATTCCATAGCAAATTCCAAGGATAGGCACTTGACTTGTGTAAATTCGCTGGTCACAGCGCAGGGCCTCTTCACTGTTCACTGAAGCCGGACTGCCGGACAATATGATCCCCACAGGATTTAAACTTTGTATTTCATCCCAGGAAGTATTATACGGAACCAGTTCGCAATAGACGCCTGCTTCCCTGATTCGTCTGGCAATTAACATGCTGTACTGCCCGCCGAAGTCGAGGATAACTACTTTTTCACGTATACTGCCGGAATCATCCGCTAAAAAATGTTTCATCCAATCTCACCTTTCTGCTCTAAGCTCTGTAACCGGGATAACATCCGGAAAAACAGGCAGTGCAATAATTGTTCTGCCCCAGACCCACCGCATTGAATAAATCTTCTGGTTCAGCAAAGGTAATACTGTCAGCACCAAGGTCTAAGGCTAACTGGCTGTAACCAGCATCAGTAGCTGCCAGATCGGCAGCCAGAGGAATATCTATACCATAATAACACGGATTACGGTATGGAGGCGACGCAATGCATAGGTGTACTTCTGCTGCACCGGATTTTTTTAGCATTGCAGTAAGTATCCTGGCGGTCGTCCCCCTGACCAGCGAATCATCAACAAGGGCTACCCGCTTGCTCTTGATCAGATGAGAGATAGGATTAAACTTTAAATGAACCGCCTGCTCACGTCCTGATTTAGTCGGCTCTATAAAAGTGCGACCAAGATAAGGGTTACGATAGAGAGCCCATTCAAAAGGCACATTAAGCGCCCCGGCAAGACCGAGCGCAGCTGAGACTCCGGAATCAGGCGATGGTACAACCAGGTCAAGCTGCATCTTGATCCTCCCAGCCAAATTTTCACCGACCGACTTGCGAACCTGGTGTACATTAGATTGGGCGATTACGCTATCGGGGCGAGCAAAATAAACATATTCAAAGATACACAAGGCTCTTTCGCTTACACGCTCTTTTTTAAAGGACCTTAATCCATTGTTATCAATTTTTACTATTTCACCAGGTTCGACTTCTCTGACAAAAACAGCTCCTACTGCATCAAGCGCTGCAGTTTCTGAAGCGACAATATAAGATGCGTCAATTCTGCCGATTACCAGAGGCCGAAAACCCCGGGGATCGCGAAAGGCGACAAGTTGATCACTATCCATAGCAACAACAGCATAAGCCCCTTCAATGATACTCATTGTTTTTACAGCCGCTCCGGTTAATCCCTCGCTTATATGCCTGAACATGTAGGTAAGAATTATTTCCGTGTCAGAGGTTGAATGAAAAATATGCCCTTCATTTAATAGCTGTTGATGTAAAGCAGCAGTATTGGTTAGATTTCCATTATGAGCCAGGGCCAGACCGCTTCCATTCAGCGAACGGGCTACCAGAGGTTGTGCATTTGCTGAATTGCTGGAACCGGTTGTTGAATAACGCACATGACCGATTATTGTAGATGCATTAATCTCTTCCAAGAGGGGGCGGGTAAAAACCTGGTCAACCAGACCCATGCCCTTCAACGCCGTAATACCAGCTCCACCGGCATAGGCCAGACCAGCGCTTTCCTGGCCGCGATGCTGCAAAGCCAGCAATCCGAGGTAAGTTGCATAGGCGGCACCATTCGGTTCCCTGTAATTACATACGGCAAAAACCCCGCACTTCTCCCGGGGTTTTTGTGAGAGATCTGAAAATTTGCTGTAATTTTTCATCCGATTTAAAATCCACCATCCACCAGGCTACGGCCTGTTCCGTCTTTCTTAACCCTGTATACGTTGTCCTCGCCGCCCTGATCGAGGTAATATATCCAATCACCAATCTGGTTAATATAACGAACCGGTTCAGAAGCCAATTTTACTCTCTCAGTGCCATCAACTTTTACTTTATTTAATGAAAAATCATCACTTTCATCAGCATAGTAAATCCAGCCTCCACCGGCATTGATAAACCAGGATGGAACATCATTAACCACTTCAGCGGTGGTTCCGTCAACCTCAATCCTGTAAATTCTGGAACCATCTGCTTCATTACTGTAATAGATCCACCCATCAGCAAGGCTAATACAGCAGGAGGGGTGATCATTTACTGCTTCCCTGCCACCGGCATCGTTACGCACCCGGTATATTTTATCACCATCATCCCGGTTGATATAATAAATCCACTGGCCCTCAACATTTAAAAACCAGGCTGAATCTTCACTTAATCTGGTCTTTCCTTCACCAGCAGTGTTTATCTTATAGATCCTGTAATCATCACTCTCATTCAAATAATAAAGCCAGCCGTCAACCAGGGTTACAAACCACGCGCCTTCCTCTGTGAGAGCGGTTCTGCCGCTTCCATCAACATTGATTTTATAGATACGGTTACGATCATCACGGTTAGTGTAATAGAGCCAGTCTTCGGAAACATTGATAAACCAGACTGAATCAGCCGCAATAACCCTGTATTCATCACTGCCAAACCTGCCAGCCTGTAAAACTCCGCCATTATTGCTGCGATAGTAATATTGATCACCCTGGCTGGTTACCAGGCCACCATTGATCAAATTACCGGAACTATTACCGGACAGGTTTACGACAGATTCATTCTGTTGATCCTGAGAAGTTGCCCCATCGATTTGGCCATTTCCCTGGTTTACAGCCTCTGTTTCGCCGGTAAAGTAACCTCCCGACCAGAGGGCAAAACCACCCAGGCCGATTATGACAACTGCCGCGAGGCCAATTCCCAGACCAAGGGGAAAAGACTTTTTCTCTGCTCCTGACTTCGATTGAACAGCTTGACTGGCAGCAGATGTTTTAGCATGCCCCGGAACTGACAATGACTCTATGGGCAACTCTCCCAGGATCGCTGCCTGAAAGTCCTCAACAGTCTGAAATCGATCTTCCGCCCTGACTGCCAGTGCTTTTAACAACGCTTTTTCTTCGGTTTCATTTAACGCATCTGCATACTTACTTGGAAGCTCCAGGGGATCATCGACCAAACGTTCCAGTGCTTCAGGTGGCTGATGCCCGGTGATCAGATGGTAATAGGTTGCTGCAATCGCATAAATATCGGTCCAGGGCCCCTGGGCACCTTTACTGCGATATTGTTCTTCAGGTGCATAGCCCGGCTTCAGGATAATCGATAAGCTGCGGCCTTTTTCTCCTATTGCCTGCCGGGCAGCGCCAAAATCAATCAGTATTACCTGCCCTTTTTTATTGATAAAAATGTTATCCGGACTGATGTCACGGTGCAGAACATTAACAGCATGCACCTCTTTTAAGGCATCCATAATCGGTAATAAGACTCCGCGAGCCTGTTCTACCGGCAACGTTCCACCGGAATTGGCCAAATGGTCTTTTAAAGTAATTCCTTCTACATAGCTCATCACAAAATATGCAGTTCCATTGGCTTTAAAGAAATCACGCACCGATACTATACTTGGATGGCCTTCAAACTGAGCCAGGGTTCTCGCTTCCTGCAAAAACTTATCCAAACCATATTCATACTGGCTGCCCATGCTGCCTGTGTAAGCCGAAACCTGGCTGTGACCTGCAGCGCGGGAAGCCAGATCCTGAGGAAAATATTCTTTAATGGCCAGCTTGACGTTAAGGTTTAAATCCCAGGCCAGGTAGGTAATTCCGAATCCACCCTGCCCCAGGACCTGACCGATCAGGTATTTCTCCTGCAGAATAGTCCGCGGTGGCAAGTATAAAGGAGATTCCGGCATAGTTCCTTCAACAAAACCACAGTTAGGACAAGTTTCAACTTGTGCATCTTTTTGTTCCATGCAGCCCATGCAAAGGTTTTCCAGTTCCAACCTGATCACTCCAATCGGAAAATTAACGTCTTTTGCTGTTAATGATAAAAATCAACGCGATGACAATTACGACTAAAAGAGCGCCGATGATAATTATATTATAATCTAAACTGTCCTCATTTGCCGGTTCAGATTCGGGCAGCAACTCAGGCTCTGGCAGTGTTTCCTCTACCGGATCCGGGGCTGCTGCGAGTTCATTTATTATTACTGAACAATAACCGTTAATACTATCATTCTCGAGAGACCTGGCAACGATTCTCGCCTGTCCGGTTCTTTCCGCCTTGACAACACCGGCTTGATCAACAGTAACAATCGACGGCTCGGTCGACTCCCAGGTAACTTCCTGGTTGGTCGCATCGGCAGGCGTTATCTGAACTGCTAACTGTATACTTTCACCCACATTCAACTCTGCTGCGGCAGGGAGAACCGAAATATTTTCAACCAATGAGATAACTTCAACAGAACAGTAACTTCTCTTTCCACCTTCAACCGTGGTTACTGTTACAGTTGCTGTGCCCGGCGCTAGAGCTTTAACTTCGGCAGACATTGAATAACCGTCTACATCAGCAAGCGAAGTGATCTGAACAATTTTCGGGTTGTCGGAACTCCAGTTGATCCGCTTGTCTGTAGCATTTTGAGGAGTAATTGATGCAGTAATTATTTCAGTTTCTCCTCTTTTAAGCACCATACTGCTGTAGTTTAAATTTACCCGCTCCACTGCAATATCTACAGCTGCAGCCGGTAAAGCAATCAGGCCGAGCAAAATGATTACTGCCAGAATAGATGCTTTAATTTTGAGCATATCAACCGCCCTTTCCACCAGTTATTGGGCTCCCTGATATTGATCATTAAGCCAGACACCCTTTATGACTGTTCCATCACTGAGCGTCATCATCCCCTCACCATGCATTTCTCCTTCAAACCATTCACCACTGTATTTATCTTCTCCCTGGGGAGTGATAATCTGGCTAAAATCTAGCGACTGGCTTTGCCGCCGAAATACAATAGTTCCATAACCGTGAGGCAATCCATCTTTCAGTGGGCCGGTATACGTGCCGTCCCGGTATTCAATAGTTCCATAGGTTTGCTCGATCTCACCCGTTCCGGAACTATCGGCTGCAATAGCAGGTTCGTTGAGATCAGGCTGGTCGAGCAAAGCGTTAATAAAAAAGAACAGAACCCCCATAAACACCAAAGCCAGTAGGACAAAAGCCGGTATTTTCAAGCCTTTGTAGTCGAATCTGCCAGACTGCCTGCCTGTTTTTCCTGCACTTACAGCCCTCCAAAGCACGCGACCTTTCCCATTAGTAATACTGGTTCCATCAAAATATAAGCTGTGGTCACAAATTCCGACCAGCGAACCGGGTGCTATCTGTTTCGCTCCAACCAGCTTACTTCCGTTCAGATAAGTGCCGGCTGTGCTTTGTAAATCTTCCAGGTACCAAAAACCTGCCTGTTCATAAAGTGCTGCATGATACCGGGATATCGTATTATCACATAAGACGATATTATTGTCTGAGGCTCTGCCGATAGTTATTGTAGTTGAAACTGAAACCTCCGGGAAATTAGTCGGCTTTAGATCCTGTTCAGGTATCCGATTTCCCCTGAGCTGCTCAATAAATTCTTCCACCGATTGAGATCGGA
>CAZCHW010000070.1:0-8455 GCA_964498375.1 uncultured Syntrophomonadaceae bacterium
CAGGCGCTGGTTACGAATAACCCGGTCGGCGGCCTGGCTATCAGAGCCCGGCTCAGGGATACGCGGGTTTTGGCGGTGGCGGGCATAAATCAAAGCCTCTGCACCAGTTAGCTGCTGTAAACCTGTCGACAGCGCCCCTCCCTGGCGATCGGCAAATGCCTGTGCAACTTCAATCGTTACTCCGCCAATTAAGTCGACAAGTTCGACAAAGCCGTCAAAGGTAATGCTGGCATAGGCATGCAAGTCGATGCCGAGCAGCTCTTCAACAGTCTGGGCTGTCAGCCGGGCCCCGGCGTGGTAATCGTTGTCCCGGCCCATTCCCCGGTTATTTGCCCAGGCCAGGTGATCCTGACCAGATTCCTTGTAGGCCCAGGTTTGCTGCGGAACATAAGTGTCGCGCTGTAAAGAGATAAGGGAGGCTTCATATGTTTCCATATCGAAGGAGAAGATCATCACCACGTCACACATCCCATGATCATCCAGGCCGAGAAGAAGAATACTTGTGTGGTTTTCCGGGGTTTTTGGTTCCCAGAGGCTTGTCTCTGCAGAGGATAATTCCAGTTCGGCTGCCACGGGCAGAGGATTATTCTGAACAGCCCGGGCATAACCATTCGGTCCGAATAGAATGTAATAGCCACCAAAAGCAGCACCGGCAAAAATCAACAGAACGATCACAATTGTCCAGAATAGAGTTTCCGGTGATTTTCGCCTGCGGCCGAAGGTTCTGCGTTTGCTTTTACGTCTGCCCATCGTTTCCTCCGCATCGACCAATTCCGGTCGGCCGGTTAAAAACCAGTACCGCGTAAAGCGGACAGGTGTGGTGATGATAGATCGACGGGCATCCCGTTGCCGGGCGCCCGTCTGTTATATTATCATTATTAATTTAACCTGAAAAGATTAGCCAGGTTATTAGTAAGCTGTTAGCCCGTACCTGCAGGCTCAGTGACAAAACAGAAACCGGTTATTTGATAGAAGAATTAACTATTTTTCCTGAACGCTACCCCGGCGGTAATCAGTCCGCTGGATGCCAGTAATACTAAAAAAGTATTGCCCCCGGTGCGCGGGGTCGCTGTCGGAGAGGCAGGACTGACCGTGACCGTGCTGGTTGCCGTAAGGTTGCCGTCTTCGGTAGTAACAGTAATTAAGGCTGTTCCCGGTGCAATACCCGTTACCCTGGCATCGGTGGAGGTTGTGGCAACAACAG
This sequence comes from uncultured Syntrophomonadaceae bacterium, assembly GCA_964498375.1. Taxonomy (GTDB): domain Bacteria; phylum Bacillota; class Dethiobacteria; order DTU022; family DTU022; genus JAABTH01. Next base: position 1,205 of record CAZCHW010000070.1, read on the forward strand.
TGGCCACATTAGGATTGCTTGAAGCCCACTCAAGGTTGCGATTGGTTGCACTTGATGGATTGACAGTTGCCCTCAGGTAATCGAAATCGTCGACAGTGAGTTCCATCGAAGTAAGGCTGAGAGTTACGCTCTCAACAGGAACCGGTGAATCTTGCGCCCCGGCTACGCCACTGAAAGCAAGCAGAAAAAAGAACATAATAACCACGGTAAAAGTAATTTTTTTCATGATATTTACCTCCCTGGTATTTCTCCACACAGCTGATGAACAGGTTGATTTTGCTGCTTCTTCCGACTATTGTAACATATTTATATCCATTTTTGGGCATAAAAAAATAAATTTTATGGTAATTTCCTTACAAATACCAAATACCCCAGCCTCACCTTTTCCTCATCGGCAGGGCAGGAATTGACAAGCAGCATTTTCTGGCTGAAAATAGGAAAGGTGGGTAAGGTAGCAAAGCTGAATTTAAAGTGTAGCCACCCCCCGCAAAATCACAACAAAAGACTGGCTGTGGTCAAAAAATGCCCCTGTTAACCATGTCACGCGTCAGCAGAAGCTTTGGCGCCGACCTGATTCTAAATGAGCTGTCATTGCAGCTAAATCCCGGAGAAAAGGCCGGGTTGATTGGCCCGAACGGTTCGGGCAAAACTACATTGCTTAAAATTATTGCCGGAGAACTTGAACCCGACAGCGGAGAGCTGCACCTGGCCCGCGATGCCCGGATTGGCTACCTGCCCCAGCAGCCGCCGGAGATAGAACAGCAAACCCTGCGCGGTCATCTGGAACATCCACTGCGGCCGGTTCTCGATCTGCGCGATCAGCTTTCTTCCCTGGAAAAAAAAATAACCCTCCGGGCCGAGCAGGAAGGACGTTCCCCCGAAGATTTGCTGAATCATTACGCCGACCTGACTTCGAAATTCGAAGAGCTTGGCGGATACACCATTGAAAGTAAATTAACCGCCGTAGCCCGTGGGCTTGGTTTTGCAGATGCCGATTTCGACCGCGACATTGCCGGTTTCAGCGGGGGAGAAAAAACCCGGGCCCGCCTGGCCGGGCTGCTGCTCCAGGATCTCGATCTGCTGCTTCTCGATGAACCTACCAACTTTCTCGACCTGGCTGCCCTGCAGTGGCTGGAAAAATACCTGCGCGATCTGCCCTGCGCCCTGCTTGTCGTCAGTCACGATCGCTTCTTTCTCGACCGCGTTGCCGGGACCATCCTGGCCCTGCAGGGGCACAGCATCAAGACATACAGCGGTAACTACAGCGCCTACCAGCAGAAGCTGGCCCTGGAACGCCTTAGCCGCGACCGGGAATATAAAAAGATGCAGCTGCACAAAGCTCGCGAGGAACGCCTGGTTCGTGAAGCCAAGGGTGATGAACGCTCCAAGCGCCAGGCGCGCAGCCGTCAGAAACGTCTTGACAGGCTGGACGAAGTGGTAAGACTGGACGATCCTGAATCATTCAGGCTTGGCCTCGGTTACAGTGGTCGCAGCGGTCGGCAGGTGATTATCTTCGACCAGGTTACCCGCAGTTTTGACGAGAAAAATGTTTTCAGCGACCTTTCCTTTGAAATTAACTGGGGCAACCGGGTTGCCCTGATAGGCCCGAACGGAGCAGGTAAAACCACCCTGCTTAAAATGATTTCCGGCCACCTGGCTCCCTCGGCAGGGACAATCCGCCTTGGCCCGGCGGTTAAAGTCCTCTATTTTTCACAGGAACAGGAACAGCTGGTCCCGCACCATAGCCTGATCGAAGTTATAACGGCCGCCTCAGATTTTGATCACCGCCAGGCTCGCAACCACCTGGGCCGCTACCTTTTCCGTGGGGACGATGTTTTCAAGAAAGTGCGTGATTTAAGCGGCGGGGAAAAAAGCCGGCTGGCGCTGGCCCGTCTGGCATTAAGCAGCGGTAACTGCCTGCTGATGGATGAGCCGACCAGTCATCTTGATTTACCTGCCCTGGAAGAACTGGAGAAAGTGCTGGCCGATTACCCGGGCACCCTGGTAATCGTTTCACACGACCGCTATTTTCTCAAAGGTCTGGCAAACCGGGTATTCGAACTGGAAGGAGGCCAACTTCAGGTTTTTAACGGTACCTTCGCGGAATACCTGGACTATCAGGCCGGGGCTGAAGCTCAACATACTGCAGCGGAAGATGGAGAACAGAGGGAGAAGAAGATTCGCCAAGAAGAACACCGCCGCCGCCAGGCCGAGCAGCGCCGCCTGCGCCGCCTGAAAGACCGCCTGGCCGAGCTGGAAGAAGAAATTTCTTCCACTGAAACAGAAATTGCCAGCCTTGAGAGCACTCTTTCCGATCCCGATCAGTACGGCGATCACAGCCGCCTGGCCGAGCTGGGCAATTCACTCGAGACAGCGCGCACTCGCCTGGACACCCTGCTCACCAGCTGGGAAGAACTCTCCCACCAACTCGAACCCGACTAAAACTAGCCAGGGGACGGTTCTCTGGCTAGTTTTTCTCAGTTGCACATCTAGCCACAGAACCGTCCCCTGGCTAGAATATAGCTCACCGGTTGACAGCGATCGAACTACTAATCTTACAATCTACGAAGAAAGGGTTGAGAAATCGATGCCACGCCGAGCGAGACGAGAAAGCACTACTAACATTTACCATGTAATGCTGAGGGGAATTAACAGGCAAAACATCTTTCAAGATCGCGAAGATAATGCGAAATATCTCTGGACTGTTGGCAAAATAAAAGAAGCGTCAGGCTTTGACCTCTACGCTTACTGCTTTATGCCCAATCATATCCATCTTTTGCTGAAGGTTGGCTCAGAGCCACTCGCACACATCATGAAACGACTCGGTGCAAGTTACGTTTACTGGTACAATCAAAAATATGAACGTTGTGGTCACCTGTTTCAGGATCGATTTAAGAGCGAACCGGTTGAAGACGATCGCTACCTGCTCACTGTTACTCGCTATATCCACCAGAACCCGGTCAAGGCCGGTCTTACCGCTGATTTAGCCGGTTACCAGTGGAGCAGCTACAATGATTATCTGCATAAGTATCGCCCCCTAATCGACAGAACTTTCATTCTCAGCCTGTTTGATTCAAATCCAACCAAAGCCTTACAAGCTTTCAAGCAGTTCAACCAGGAAAAAAACAGTGACTTCTGTCTCGATTACGATGAGGATCAGGGGCCAAACCCTTACATCGCAGATCAAGAAGTAGTAGGGTTCATTCAAACCATAGGCGGGCTTGAAAAGCCAAATCAGCTGAAAGAAATAGATAAGAAGAAGCGCAATACACTATTGATTGAACTACTTGGCCGTGGTGCGAAAATCAGGCAGCTGGCTCGTATTACTGGGATAAGCCGCGGCACGATCGCCTCACTCAAACTAAAAACAAAAGTGAAAAACTAGCCAGGGGACGGTTCTCTGGCTAGTTTTTCTCAGTTGCACATCTAACATCTAGCCACAGAACCGTCCCCTGGCTAGTTTGGCTATGCGTCAAGAGCTGCTGCAGGGAAGTAGCAAATTCCGGTAGTGCCAGGCCCGGAGTGCACACCCAATGATGGTGCCAGCTCAGCCACCAGCGATTCAACACAGGTAACCTTGCTCTCCAGTAATTCCTGCAACCTGCCTACCAAACCACCGGCTGCCGCATGTAAATAAGCCACCTTTATTTTTGCATCTACCCCGACATCATCTGTAACCATCTTGACTATCCTTTGATAAGTTCTGTTTAAGGTGCGCTCTCGCCCCAAAGCGGTAATTACCCCGTTTTCCATGCCAATTAGCGGCTTTATTCTCAGCAGGCTACCCATCATGTGCGCAGCGTTTCCGATCCGGCCGCCCATGTGCAAATACTTGAGGGTGTCGGCGGTCTGAATCATCCGCGTAACCGGAATCATCCGCCTGACCAGAGCAAGTATCTGTTCCAGCCCTGCGCCCAACCTGGCCGCCCTGGCCGCCTCAATCGCCATCCACCCGTGGCACATAGCCACGTTCAGAGTGTCAACCGGAACAACTTCCAGATCGGGGTGGTTTTCTGCAGCCATTTCTGCCGCCAGCTGCGCCGTCTGAAAAGTGCCGCTGCTTTTTGAAGAGACGTGAAAACTTAAAATTTGCTTTGCCCCACGGGCATGTAAACTTTCGTAGATGTTAAGAAAGTCGCCCGGCCCCGGTGTTGCCGTTGTAGGCAGCTTGTCCACCGTCGGCAGCCAGCGGTAAAAATCTTTCCGGCTGATATCGACCAAATCGCGCCATACCTTATCTCCGTGGTGAATGTAAATCGGCACCAGGTGAATATCGAGCTCAGCCCGGATCGTCTCCGGTATGCTGGCCGAGCTGTCCGCTACAATAACCACTTCATTCATATTATAAAATCTCCTTTGGCGAAAAATGTATCGTCTTCCCTCCAGCACCATGGTAGCATAAGTTTAAGTGCCGGTAAAATAACTTAAGAACCTGGCGGTAGAAGGTGGCTTGATCTGGATGATTAAAAACTAGCCAGAGAACCGTCCCCTGGCTAGTTAATTATGTTGGCTTAGTGGCTGGCTGGTGTGATATAATCCCGTTAAGATATGAAACTGCCAGGAAATGTGGGATATAATGCAACAGGCTGAAGCTTTTTTAACCACCAGAACTGAAGAAGAAACTGCATATATCGGGGAACTGCTGGGCCAGATAATCAGCGAACCCCTGGTAGTAGCCCTGCAGGGAGATCTCGGAGTCGGCAAGACTGTCTTTGTGCGCGGCGCTTCCCGCGGTCTGTCCGTTATCGAGTCTGTTTCCAGCCCAACCTTTGTCCTGATGAAAATATACCATGGCCGCCTGCGCCTCTACCATTTTGACTTCTACCGCCTTTCCGGCGAAGATGAAGTGGCAGACCTTGGTTTTGATGAATACCTGCCTGGCGAAGGGATAGCCTTTGTTGAGTGGGCAGACCGCCTGCCCAACCTGATACCGCCCGCCTTCCTGCAGGTTGATATAGAACGTTTCTACGATGATTTCGGGGAAGGACGACGCCTCAGGTTTACACCGGCCGGCCGCTACGCCTCCCAGGTTGTCGATACCTTGATCGAAATGGTAACCTGGCGCACTGACGGGACCCTGAACATTAAGCAGGCTACATGATCATTACTGCCATGAAAAATTAAACTGAAGCACCCTGGAGAGATTGCCTAAATGATCATTCTCGGAATCGACACAACCACCCTATCGTGCAGCGTTGCTTTGCTGCGTGAAGATTCCGTGCTGGCCGAAATGACCTTAAACATCAAGAAAACCCATTCCGAACGTCTGATGCCCCTGCTTGACCGGATGCTGACCGAAAGCGGTATAGAACGCGAAGCGCTTGATGCAATTGCCGCAGCCGCCGGACCCGGTTCCTTTACCGGGCTGCGCATTGGGGTATCGACCGCCCGCGCCCTCGCCCAGGCCCTGCAAATACCGGCTGTGCCGGTTTGTACCCTGGCCGCCCTCGCTGCTGCCATTCCTGTGCCCGGCGCCCTGGTCTGCCCGCTGCTTGATGCCCGCCGCAACCAGGTCTATACCGCCCTCTACCGCATTGGTGGCGCGGCCTCCGACACTCAATTCCAGACCTGCACTCCCCCCGGACCAGGTCACCATCCTGAAGCACTAGTTACTGAATCACCAGCCAAACAGAAACCGGAAACCCCGGCCCGCACCCGGCAAGTAGAGACGATTGCCATTCCTGCTCCTCACCAAACCCTGCTCGAACCAACCGCCATCGCCATAAGTGAATTAATAGAAAACCTTGTAACATATCAGGAGCCGGTTATCTTTACCGGCGAAGGGCTGCAGAGCCACGCCGCATTTATCCAGGCCGGCCTTCCGTCCGCCCAGGCCGTCATCACCCCCGCACCATTCCGGCATTGCCGCGCCGCCCTGGTTGCTCAACTGGGCCGGCAAATTCTTACTGAAGAGCAACCGGCTGGTTATGAAACCCTATTACCCATCTATCTGCGCCGGCCTGAGGCCGAACGCCTCGCCGCCAAAAAACAAGGAGGTCACAGGCAATAACAAGATGAAGCTGCCAATCACCATTGCCCCAATGACAAAAGAAGATCTGCCCGAAGTATCAGTCATTGAAGAAGAATCTTTTAATCCGCCCTGGCCGCTGCAGTCTTTCAAGACCGACCTGCAGTATAACCGCCTGGCCTACTACCGGGTTGCCCGCCATGCAGGAACCCTGGTCGGCTACATCGGGGCCTGGATTGTCCTTGATGAGGTCCATATTACCACCCTGGCCGTGGAAAAAAATTATCGCCGCCAGGGAATAGCCGGCACCCTGATCCAGACCCTCATCAATGAAGCCTGCCACCGCGGAGCGGGCAGCATGACTTTAGAAGTACGTCCGAGCAATGTAATTGCCCGTGCCTTCTACAAAAAGTGGGGTTTTACCGTGCGCGGCCGCCGCAAACGCTACTATCCCGACGAAGATGCCCTGATTATGACCCGCGACAATCTTTGTGCAATTGCTGAAAAATCGGACGAAAAGCAGCAGAACCCTGACCTGCCGCAATCGGGACCGGACTCACCCGGGCCGGCCGGCAAGGGGACTGAATAAATTTTAAAAGTAATCATCACCAGCGTAGCGAAGAGATTTATTTAATGAAAATGAGTAGATCAGAGCAGCGCAGAGCCGAGACGAGAAGAGAGAAGAGAGGAGGGAAAAGATGCTGCAGCAACCGGATCCAGAAACAATAATACTTGGCATTGAAACATCCTGCGACGAAACAGCAGCCGCCCTGGTTGCCGATGGCAGCCGCACTCTTAGCAATGTGATCTCTTCCCAGGTGGAACTGCACGCTCGTTTTGGTGGAGTAGTGCCTGAAATTGCCTCCCGCCAGCACCTGCTCCTGATTAACGGCCTGATCGATGATGCCCTGGCCGAAGCCGGTTTGACCTTTGGCGATCTATCTGCCATTGCAGTTTCGCACGGCCCCGGCTTAGTAGGTGCACTACTGATCGGTGTCTCTACCGCCAAGGCCCTGGCTTACGCCCTGCGCCTGCCCCTGTTGGCAGTCAATCACCTGGAAGCCCACCTGCACGCCAACTACCTGAGCGGAGCGCCGCACCGCTACCCGGCTGTAATCCTGATTGTCTCGGGCGGGCATACCGAACTGGTTCTTTTAACCGCCCCCGGCAAACTAACCTTGCTCGGCTGCACCCGCGATGATGCTGCCGGTGAAGCCTTTGACAAAGTGGCCCGCGTCCTCGAGCTTGGTTATCCCGGCGGACCGCTAATCGACAAACTGGCT
>CAZCHW010000071.1:0-8433 GCA_964498375.1 uncultured Syntrophomonadaceae bacterium
CCGGTAATCAGGGTTTTGCTTCCGCTTCCGGTTGATTAAAATCTGCCGTTCTGCCGACACAGCCTGGTTTGGTGGCATGGTATAAACTGAAAAAAATCCTTTTGAGTGACCGGTCAGACGATTAGTAGCGACCATTCTAATCCAGTAGTCCAATTGATCTTCTTGTCCGCTGTCCCTGCGCTCTTTTAAGTACTGACGCAATGAAAGCAATTCTCGCTCGGTCCGGGGATGATAAAACATGGAAAGATCAAGGCGGCTGTCAACTTTACCATCTAAAGGCAAACATTTAAGACGTTCTGCCAGTAAAGATAAGTCAGGCGGGGTCAGGCGGGGTAAGCATAGAATTTTACTGAGCGGGTTAATATCATTGGCAATTACGCGCCTGCCTAAAAGGGCGGCTTCTAAGGCGGTGGTGCCACGTCCGGAAAAAGGATCGTAAACAATTTGCCCGGGCTTGGTTAGCAGGGATATAAAAAAACGAGGCAGTTGTGGTTTAAAACAGGCCCTGTAAGATACTTCATGAAGCGAAGAAGCCTGCCTTTGGCGGGCTGTCCAATATTCATTCATGTAATATGGTATAACCCGTTGTCCGATCTGTTGCCGTTCAATCACCGTTCTGCCGTTTTGGTTGCTTCGGTCAGTTATTTCCAGTGTAAAACTCTTCAAATACTGGTCTAGTGCTCGTTTGCTGATCAAATATAACACCTTTTCTATATCAGTTAACAAAATTATAACAGAATCCGCCTTATTTTGCCGCTTGTCAGAAATCAAGGTTTGTGGTATAGTAATAATTGGTATTGAAAAGAAGGGAACGACTCAAAAGATCTTAGCCCTCCGGCTTAAGAAAAGGCACAAAGATCGGCGAAGGTGTTTTAAGTTTACTCAGCTTTTTAATCCTAAATTAACTTTTAAAGGAGATTTTTGCATGCAAGGTAAGGTTAAATGGTTTAACCCGGATAAGGGCTATGGTTTCATCGAAAGTGAAGAAGGAGTAGATGTGTTCGTTCACTTCTCCGCAATCCAGACTGATGGTTTCAAAACCCTCGAAGAGGGACAGAGTGTAGAATTTGAAACTGTTGAAGGCGACCGCGGTAAGCAGGCTGCCAATGTTGTTCCTCTCTAAAATCTGAAAAACGACAATTTAAAAGAGGCGCTTAATCAGCGCCTCTTTTTTTCATTAAAATATTTAATTTTTTACTTCTTCGTCCTGGCATTCAGGACAAAGGCCGTAAAAGTCTAGACGGTGGCTGTCAACCTGATAACCGGTCTTCTGCCGGACCAGTTCGTCCAGCTCAGCTTGCTTTTCAAGAGACAGATCGTCTATACAACCGCAATTACGACAGATAAAATGGTAATGGGTATCTGTGTTGCCGTCAAAGCGGTCAAAGCTGCTGCCTGCTTCAATTTTTTGAATCAGGTTTTGGTCAAGTAGAATATTGATGTTGCGGTATACCGTACCCATGCTAAGGTTATTAAATTCTTTTTTCAATTCATCATAGACCCAGCTTGCCGTCGGATGAGTTTCGGTATTTTGCAATATGTTTAATATTCTTTCCCGCTGTCTGCTTCGCTTGTACTTGTGCTTGTTCATTGCCATCAGATTCTAACCTTCTTTTTATAAAATCTTACTTGATCATATACACATAATCAAGTCGGGTCAAGGGCTATATTTATGCTAAAACCAGGCGGTAAAAAGCAGTCCCAGTACAGTTCCGCCAAAGATGCCGAATATTGATAAATGTGCGCCGGCGCTTTCGTAAGCGTCGGGAATTAATTCATCGCATACAATATATAGCATTGCCCCGGCTGCAAACCCAAGTGAAATACCGAGCACATTGTCTGATATGCTGCCAATGGCTGCGCCGATCAGGGCACCGAACCCCATCGGTACTCCGGCCAGGGCAGTGGTAGCAATTACCTTGCCGTAACTGTATCCTCCCTGTTTAAGGGGGGCAGCTACAGCCATTCCTTCAGGAATATTATGCAGGCCGATTAATATTGCCAGTGATAAACCGAGTTCTGCAGAACCTACAAAGCCAGTGCCGATTGCCAGTCCCTCGGGCAAATTATGCATGCCTATTCCCAGGGCGAGCAGGGTGCCTTTTTTCAGATAATTGCCGAAAGGAGTTTCCTCTTCAGTGACAGTATGATGGTGAGGCAGGTAATGATCTAGCACGTAGAATATTGCCATGCCCAGGGTTAGGCCGATTATAGCGGGCCAGTGACCGCAGAATTCTATTGCCTCGTCAACCAGCTCGAGAAATATGATTGAGAGCATAATCCCTGCTGCAAAGGCCAGGATGGTACCGGTAAAGCGAGGCGTAGGTTTTTTAACCAGAATTGAAAGCAAACCGCCTGCTCCTGTTCCGACAACACCAGCCAACATTCCCATCATTCCTACTTCAAACCAGTTCAAAGTGGTCAGCACCTCCCAGGATTAGCGTCTGAACCTGTGTTGCTGTGCTTGAATAACGACCAAACCCCCATTTCCGGATAAAGCAGGATGAGGGGGGTTTGATTTTATACTTTCTCTGGCAGGGTCAGCTTCAGGAAAGGTTTACTTTTTCGCTGTTATCCCATAGCCCGTGAATGTTGCAGTAGCTGAGGGCAACCAGTTCACCCGGTTTTTCCAGGGTAATGGTGGTAGTTACTTTTGGTTCGCACTTGGCGCTTCCGGCGTTTGCTCCTTCTACCGATTCGCCATGCCCTTCAAACTGGAAAGTGCCCAAGTGGATTATGAATTTTTCACCCTCCGGCTTGTAGAAAAGCTTAATAAAACGAATATGGTGCTCAGTGGTATGGGGATGGGCAATTTCAGCTCCGACACTTAGCCGAACTTCGAAGGGCTCTCCTTTTTTTGCTGTTCCGATTACTTCGATTACCGGAACGTGTTTTTCAGATTTCCAGTCGGCAGATTGAATGTGATTCCCGATTACACTCATGATATCTCCTCCTTATGTTTGATAGATTATATAGACGTTCTATACTTTAATTCTTCATGAATATTGATCTTCCTCTTTACACTTGTAGATGATTCAGCAAAATCATAATTAGTCTTGCTCGAAAATATTTTTTAAACTGGTATAATAGATTACAGTGCAAAAGGCATAACCGTAAATTCGGTAATCAATTCAGAGGTGACAAGATGTATACAGAGCAAGTGATTGATCATTTTAATAACCCGCGTAATGTTGGTGCTATCGAGGACGCTGATGGTGTGGGCACAGTAGGAGACCCTGAGTGTGGGGACTTTGTCCGCATCTACATTAAGGTTGAGAACTACCGGCTGGATAAAGTCCTCTTCGAAGCCTGCGGCTGCCCCGCTTCTATTGCCACGGCCTCAGTCCTGACTGAACTGGCTCAAGGCATGGCACTAATGGAAGCGTATGCCATTAATGATCTGGAAATTGTCAGGGCTCTGGGCGGACTTCCTGATCCAAAGGTGCATTGTTCAAATCTAGGTGCATCGGCTTTACGCCAGGCAATTGTTAATTACCAGCAGAAGTTGAGTAAAAAGCAAGGAGGTTGATAATATGGTGAAATGCGCACGATGTGGTGATGAGTTTGCCCGGGAGGATATTTACATCCATCGCGACCAGGAATTATGCGAGGATTGTTATATGGGCGCCCTGCAGGCCCCTAAAACCTGCGATGTAGCAGCGACACAGCATGCCACAAAACATCGTCAGGCTGCCGGACAGACCGGGACAGAAGGCTTACTGCCAATTCAGAAAAAAATCTATGAGTACATTCAGGATAAAGGACAGGTTACCAGGGATCAGGTTGTTGAAGCGCTAGATATTCCCGATTGGGAACTGGAAAAACAGATTGCCGTCTTAAGGCACTGTGAGCTCGTTAAGGGCAGGAAAGTGGACGGTAACGTCTATCTGGTATTATTTAACGATTAACATAATTGCCTGCACAGTGGCTAAAATTGAAAAAGAGTTGTCATCAACGAGCCTGCCGGCATATTTTACGGCAGGCTTTGCTTAAGGGGAAGATTAGAATAATAGTCAGGATACCGGTAACCAGAAAAGCTATGTCAAGCCCCGGTCCGTCAGCTGCAAGACCGAATGTTAAAGCTCCGATGGCAAAGAAAATGTCAATTGTGTTTTCCTGCATGCTGATTGTTGTTGCCCGCAGGGCTGGGTGGCTGACATCGATTAACCAGGCGGTCAGAGTTAATGAACTGCCCTGGATGCCGATTCCAAGAATTACAGCGCAAACATAAAGTATAGCCGGCCAGGTGGGCAGAAAATAAAAAATTACTGCGCCCAGGCCAAGGACTGCCAGCATCGGCCAGCCAACTCGGCTCCGGCCAAAACGATCTGAAAGAGTTCCTACACTCAGGCAGGATGTTATTCCGGCCAGACCAAGGATGATGAAAAAAAGAGGACCGTCACCGTGTTGTGTGGTCGTTTCGATATAAACGGCGGCAAAAGAGATTACGGCGCTATATGCAAAAGAGTAAACTGCAATTCCACCGATGATTGGGTAGACCAATTTTACGCTGAGGGCTTCTTTCAACTGCAGCAAGGAATTGCCTGTCTTGATTCCCTCAGCAGGTTTGGCCGGGAGAGGAACTTTTACAACGGCCATGGCAGCTAAAGAGACAGTGCTGATTATCGCGCTGACAATAAACCAGCTGTTGTAACCGTTGTTTTCAATCAGATAAAGAGCAGCAGAGGGGCCGGCAAGAAGACCCAGGTTAAAGAAAATACGGGTGACCCCCAGGTAGGAACCTATTTTCCCGACCGGAGCCATCCCGGCAACCGTGGTTGATATGCCGGGCAAAACAACGGCCAGGCCCAGGGCGTGGTAAACCCTCATTGCCAGCAGCATGCTGTACGAAGGCATTAATATCAATAAAAGTGGAGAGGTGGCAAAAGTAAAAATACCAACCAGCATCAGCGGCTTTGGTCCCTGGCGGTCAAGCAGTGGGCCCAATAAAAAACGTAACGCGACCGAGGCAACAGCAAAAGCAGTGCTTTGCAATCCAGCCTGGAATGCGCTGCTGCCAATAGCCAGACTATAGGCCGGGAATATAGCGACAGCAGCAAACAGGTTGCCCATAAATAAAAAGCTGGCCAGATATAAGGCGGCCCAGTTAAAGAAATTATTAGTTTCATAGAGGGGTGTTGTTATAGAATTTTGCCGCGTTGCCGTCATCAGTAATCCTCACGCTCTAGCAATAATAAGCCTGTCCGGGTTGGTTTATTCATCCCGGACAGACACTTTAACCAGTTTATCATACTTTTAAGCCTTTTGGTATGAATATGCTACAGTTTGACCAGGCGATCTGCCAGTTCTTTGGCAACTGTTGCCGCTACATCGGCAGCAACATAGTGATTGGTTGAGGCATCAAAGAGCATAGTTGCCCAGGCAGAACCGTCAGGTGACTGGTTGCGATAACAAAGACAGAGTGAGAGCCTGGGCAATAGACGCCAGGCGAAAGCCAGGTCACCTAAATTATGAACTGGCCAGCCTCCATTGTGGTGGCATGCTGCAGCAAGTCCGTCAAGATTATTACCCCAGTAAGCAGCCAGCTCATCTCCGCAGTAGCCTTGAAAAGCTTGCTGATAGAAAAGTCCGCCGATTTCACTTAAGTTAACCCACCTGCCTGCCAGAGGATGCCCATCAGCTTTTGCCAGGTAGTGTAACCATAGCGCTTCCAGGCGTTGTGAAACCGGCTGCCCCTTTTCCCCGGTGATCACTAGATCAGGCCAGCTGATCCGGCAGTTCTCCAATAGGTAGTCACCCGTCAGGATAATTGAACCGTCATCTTCACGCAGCAGGCTTAGTGCTGCCCGGCGGGCCAGATCACCGGGATCCCTGGCACTGATTATTTCCCTGAGCTCTGAGCATTTGCCGGACAGTGCCTGTTTTTTTCGCAAAGCCAAAGCGTCGTTGTTGAGGTGGGTTCTTTTCATAGCTTGATGGTCTCTCATGACTGCATCACCTCTGCCTGATGGTTACATTATAGCTGGCCTGCCTTATTCCGGTCAAATTAAAAAAAAAAAGGATGTTTCGGTTAAGTGCCGAATAGTATAGTTTCATCAATTTCGATTAAATGTCGAATAGGAGTGGAATTAAATGAGAATTGGTATTGCCGGCTACGGCAGGATGGGACAGTTAATTCACCAGGCAGCGTTGAGCCGGGGCCATGAAGTTCCGGTTATAGTAGATCCATCAGGGACTGCGCCTCAGATAACTGCGCCCGTTTTCAGTGCTGACTTGCCACCGGTAGAGGTGGTGATTGATTTTTCGAAGCCCGAAGCGGTTTATGAGAATGTTAAACGCTACGGGCAATTAAAAACAGCGGCTGTTATCGGTACTACCGGGTGGTATAAAGATATGGAGAAAGTTGCCCTGATCAGCAGGGAAGCAGAAATTGGCGTGATTTGGTCAGGTAATTTTTCGCTTGGTGTAAACCTTTTTTTTCAGATGGTTCGTTCAGCAGGCGAGATCATTAACCGCTTTGATAATTATGATGTGGCAGTTCATGAAACCCATCACCGTTATAAAGCAGACAGCCCGTCAGGAACTGCTGAAATGATTGGCCACATTTTGTTGAATGAAATTGAGAGGAAAACCAGGACAATAAGCGCCGCTGCAACTGTGCGGCCGGAAGCAGATCAGCTGCTAATATCGTCGATGCGTTGTGGCTCTATACCCGGTGTGCATCAGGTTATTATCGATGGCGAATCCGATACAATTACCCTTGAACATAGTGCTCGTAACCGTGAAGGCTTTGCTGCCGGAGCGATCAGGGCTGCTGAATGGATAAAAGAACGAAAAGGTTTTTTCAACATTGATGACATGCTGCAAACCATTCTTGGAGGAGATTAAAAATGCGAACAGTTAATGAAATATTCAGGGGTGTGCATACCGCACTGATCACCCCTTTTACATCTACCGGGGCAATCGATATCGGCTCGTTTAAAAGGTTGGTTGAGTACCAGATTGAGTCGGGAATTGACGGCCTGGTTCCCTGTGGTACAACCGGGGAGAGCTCGACCCTGACTCATGATGAACACGACAGAGTTATCGCCCTGACAGTTGAATATGCAGACGGTCGGGTGCCCGTTATAGCCGGCACGGGGAGCAATGCGACCATTGAGGCAATTCAGCTTTCACAACATGCTGAGCAAGCCGGGGTTGATGCTGTCCTTCTGGTAAATCCCTATTATGTAAAACCGACCCAAAAGGGTCTTTATTTGCATTTTAAGGCGGTTGCCGAATCGGTTTCAATTTCCTGTATTGTTTACAATATTGAGAGCCGCACCGGGGTAAACCTGGAGAATCAAACTTTGCTGCGCCTGATGACCGAACATCCTAACATCGTCGGAGTCAAAGAGGCCTCCGGCAGTCTGGAGCAAATGAAAAACCTGATTGGGTTGCGCCGTGATGAGTTTGTAGTGCTTTGTGGTGACGATAATATGACTGTTGATTTAATTGAAGCGGGGGGGAACGGTGTGGTTTCAGTGGCAGCTAACCTGGCCCCGCGGTTGATGAAAGAGATGGTGCACAGTGCCCTCAACCGTGATCTGGAAAAGGCCAGAGAACTCGAAGCCAAACTGATGCCTTTCTTTAAAGCATGTTTTGTAGAAACTAATCCGATTCCGATCAAAACAGCAATGGCCATGAAAAAATGGTGCCGTGAAGAATTCCGGCTGCCCATGTGTTCACTTGGCAATCCAGACCACTATAAGACAATTGAACAGGCTATGGAAGGGCTCGGTCTTCCTGTAGCAGATGCTTTTCAGGTGAATCTTCACCAGTAATACCGGAGAGAGTCCGGGATGAAACTTTATACTAAACAGCGAGGTATTTGTTATGGTCAGAATAAACAGTAATTATCGTAAACTTAGCGCCGGGTACCTCTTCCCCGAAATCGGGCGGCGCATAAAAAAATTCCAGCAGGATAACCCCGGGGCAAAAGTACACCGCCTCGGAATTGGCAACACCACCGAACCTCTGACTCCTTCAGTGATAAAAGGCCTGCACAGGGCGGTTGATCAGCTGGGAGCAATAGATACTTACAGCGGATACGGGGATGAACAGGGGGAAGAAGCTCTGCGGGGATCCCTGGCTAATTATTACCGGACCAAAGGGGTCAGGCTTGAAGCGGAAGAATTTTTTATCAGCGATGGGGCCAAGCCGGATGCGGCAAATATACAGTCCATTTTTAATAGCAGTAGTCTGGTTGCCTTCCAGGATCCGGCTTACCCGGTTTATGTTGATTCGAATGTGATCGCCGGTCGTTCCGGAACCTACAACGCTGACCGGGGTGACTATGCCGGCTTTATCTACATGCTATGCCGGGAGGATAACGGATTTATTCCTGAGCCACCTGACCAAAAAGTTGACCTGATTTATCTGTGCAGCCCCAATAATCCGACCGGTGCAGTGGCGACGGAGAAGCAGCTGGAA
>CAZCHW010000072.1:0-8422 GCA_964498375.1 uncultured Syntrophomonadaceae bacterium
CGGCTTCAGCGAAGACCTTGAAATGCTGCTGCGCGAGAAATACACCGGCATCAAGTAGCTTGATGCTACCTCTGTTTTAACGCCGTGGGTTAAACCCACGGCGTTTTTTATATAAGTAATTGCGATACGAAAAGTGTATATAAATAATACTTAATTCCGCAGGCTGTGAATGGGGGCTGGGATGCGCCCTCCGCGGTTGACAAAACGCTCAGCTGAAAAACGGTTGACCACCATCACCGGAGCCCGGCCTAGCAGGCCACCAAACTCAACATAGTCGCCAACCTTCTTCCCGTGAGCCGGAATAATCCGTACTGCTGTGGTTTTATTGTTAAAAACGCCAATGGCTGCCTCATCAGCTATAATCGCCGATATAGTTTCTTCCGGTGTATCTCCGGGAACGGCGATCATGTCAAGACCTACTGAGCATACCGCGGTCATTGCTTCCAGCTTCTCCAGGTTTAAAGCTCCTTCAGTAACAGCTTTAATCATACCGGTATCTTCACTGACCGGTATGAAAGCCCCGGAAAGCCCTCCAACGTAGGAGGAAGCCATTGCTCCTCCCTTTTTCACCGCATCATTTAACAGGGCCAGTGCGGCTGTGGAACCGGGTGCCCCACAGAGCTCAAGACCCATCTCTTTTAAAATTTCCGCTACTGAATCACCCACTGCCGGAGTTGGAGCCAGCGAAACATCAACAATACCAAAGGGCACACCCAGCCTGCGGGCTGCCTCCCGGCCAACCAGCTCACCCATACGGGTAATTTTAAAAGCCATCTTTTTGATAGTTTCAGAAAGAGCTCCCAGGTCGACATCACCGGCCCGCTCAATTGCACTTCTTACCACGCCTGGGCCACTCACACCTGTATTAATTACACAGTCAGGCTCACCGATGCCATGAAAGGCCCCGGCCATAAAGGGATTATCTTCCGGCACATTAGCAAATACTACCAGCTTGGCACAACCAATACTGTCCTGACCGGCAGTCAGTTCTGCTGTCTTTTTAATTGCCCTGCTGGTCAATCGGATTGCATCCATATTTATTCCGACCCGCGACGTGGCCACGTTAACAGAAGAACATACCCTGGTTGTTGCGCTGAGAGCGCCGGGCAAAGAATCTATTAGCTTTCTGTCGCCACCGGTAAACCCCTTGTGAACCAGGCTTGAAAAGCCACCGATAAAATTAACTCCCACTGCTTCAGCCGCCCGGTCCAAAGTAAGGGCGTATTCAATGTAATCGTCGGCATCACCCGCCTCGGCAATTAATGCCATGGGAGTCACAGAGATTCTTTTATTTACAATCGGCAATCCATATTCACGTGATATAGCTTCACCGGTTGAAACCAGCGATCCGGCCAGGCGGGTTATTTTATCGTATATTTTGCGGCAGGCAACCCGGTGGTCAGAATCAGCACAATCACGCAGGCTGATCCCCATGGTGATAGTCCTGATATCAAGATTTTCTTCCTGAACCATCTTAATTGTTTCAAGAATTTCCTCTATGGTTAACAATTACAGTTCCCCCTAAATGCGATGCATGAAGTTAAAAACATCTTCATGCTGGGCATCAATTCTGACTTTCAGCTTATCACCCTTATTAGCCAGCATTTCCTTTAAGCCATTCAAGTCAACCACGGCTCCACTCATATCGGCCACCAGAACCATGACAAAAAATTCCTGCATAATTGTCTGACTGATGTCAAGTATGTTGATCCTCTGTTCAGCCAAAATGGCAGAGACAGCAGCGATAATGCCGACCCGATCAGGGCCGATGACGGTAATAACGATACGGTTGCCACCGGGCAAGCCTTTAAGCTGGTTCATGTAAATTCCTCCCTGCATAAGTTTTATGATATTAGAAATGCTGTTATTTAATTTTGTTCATTTACTTCGAAATGATTCCCCCGCCTGATGTTCCGCAAATAATCATAAATGATAATCACAATTCCCGCTGCCAGACCCGGGTAAAGAGGATTCAACGCCCACCCCAGCACAGTGCCGGTGATCACAATCAGCGGGCCGGCTGCCACTGCAAGCGTTCCGGCTGGCGGAGATATTTTCCCTTTCAGGAATATTACTGCCAGCAGGGGAAAACAGATTGCTGCACCGCGCAGTCCGAGTGAAAGATAACTCCAGTTAAGAATCAGCATATCTTCGCCAAAGAGCAGAACAACAGCAAGGGCAAGGCTTAATACAATTACAATCAGCACTCTGAAAGCAAGCAAAACGTTTCGATCATCCAGATCAGGCTTTAATTTAAGCAGAATATCCCGGTTAAGCATTGTGCTTACGCCAAGAGTCAGGCCAGCTCCGGTACCAATTGCCGCCAACAGAAGGGTCGCTAAAACAATTCCGGCAAACCAGGCTGGCAGATGATTTATTACAAACAAAGGTAATGCCTGGGAAGGGTTAATGCCGGGATAATGCATCCTCATATACAGACCAACCAGGATTCCTCCCAATCCAATCAGCGGGGCCAAGCCTGCGCTGAGCAGCGCCCCACCACGGGCGGCCTTGATGTCCCGGCTGCAAAATATGCCCTGGAAATAGATCTGGCTCGATAAAACTCCGACCATCAGGGAGAAAGCCGAGGCCAGGTCGGTATTAACCCCCCGGCCAAAAAGATTGAACCAGGGAAAAGCTGGAAAGTAATCAATAATTCTGACCGGACCGCCAGCGAGAGCCAGGGCAACAATACCGGCCGATATCATGCAAAGGCAGGCTAGCAAAATTTTAGTGATCCCCATCAGTCCTGTTCCCCATGCTCCACCGAATACAACATATAAAACAGCTAATATAACGGTAATCAAAGCGGCCAGGCGGCTATCAACAGAAAACATTGATGAGATTAAAGCCACCGCAGAAAAGATCTGGGGTACAATATTTAAAAACATCCCCAGAGAAACAAACAGAGCGGCAAGAACACCGGCCGTGGCACCATAGCTGGCCGTTATAAAACGGGGAACGGTTTCAAAACGGGTCTCCCGCATCGGGCGAACCAAAAACAGGGCAATAATTAAGCAGCCGATTCCACCGCCAAGGGTAAACCACCAGGCCGAAAAACCGTAGAGGTAAGCCAGCTGAGCTGTCCCAATCGTGGATGCCCCGCCAACCAGGGTCCCCAGTATAGTCCCCATTACCAGAAAGGAGCCGGCCTGGCGACCGCTGACAGAAAAATCAACGGCGCTGTGCACTTTCCGCCCAGCATAGACACCGATACCAAAGACGGCGAGTATAGCCCCGGCCATACCCACCGCATGAAGAAAAGTCAGTTCCATTGTTTAAGCTGCTTCCTTTACCGTGTTAGTTAAGGGCTGCTATATCTTTGTAAGCCAACCTCATCATTATATCTTATCTTTTAAGCTCCAACCACTCCTGTTTGGCCGGTAAGAGCAGAGCACGGGCCGGTAAGGCTTCAACGCCGCTAATTTTCAAAGGCGCCAAAACCAGGGTGTATAAACCCTGGGGGGGATCAAAAAGACGTAAACCTTCAACAATCCAAATACCCTGTTCGAGCAGCGCTCTGTGGGTCTGGTGGCCAGGTTGATCTCTTTCAATGCCTAATGCGTCAAGCCCAACCAAGGCTACCTGGCGTTCGGCCAGGTAGCGGGCTCCGCTAACCTCTAAAAAAGTAAAATTAAAATCAAACTGCTCTTTAAGCGAATTTTTCGTTTTTAAGAGAACCGCTAGATCCGGTGAGAGATTTAATCCTGATCCAGAAAGTTCCTGTTCCTTGCCCTGCAAGTCTGTCTCTGTAATAGCAGGAGCGGAGTTCCCGCTAAAATCTAAAAGCAGAGCCGGTAAAATAAAATGCTCCGGAAGATAAGTGTCCGAAGATGCTCCCCCAGGAATAATGTGCAGGGGCATATCGATATGAGTTCCGCTGTGCAGGTCCAATTCAAGACGGGTCTCATAAACCTGATCAGCATCAAAATTGCGGCTGTTAATAAAATGCGGGCGTTTTTCAGCTCTATTTTTATAAACACTCATCGATGGTTCTATTGTCATAGAAATATCATAGATATCCAGGTTTTGTCACCCTTTCGGCGGACAATATCTTCAACAGATTAAAATATTCAGCCGGCCCCACGAGTTATGACCACCATTTGGTTCCCTCAACAAAAGGCATCATTTCTGCATTAACCGGCCCCCATGAGCTTGGTTCGTAAAAGAAAGAACCTTCTGCCTCAGGTCGGTTATTCCGGTAAATACTGTCGATCAGTGCCCAGGATGTTTCAATCTCTTCCCAACTGCTAAATCGGGTTTTGTCTCCACTGATTGCATCAGCAATCAACCGTTCGTAAGCTTCAGGAGTGTTGATTAAAAATGCGCAGGGCTGACAAAAATCCATCGTTGCCGGAACAATTTCATTAATTGATGCGGGTTTTTTAATGTTGAACTGAAAAGCCACCCCTTCTTTTGGCTGGACCTTCAAGATCAAAAGGTTCAACAAATCGCTGTCTGCCACCCCAAGTCCGGTCTGGATAACAGCGCTGTGAGCAGTTAACGGCCTTTTAAACTGAATAGTAATCCGGGCCTGTTTTTCAGGAAGCATTTTTCCGGTTCGCAGGAAAAATGGCACCCCCTGCCAGCGGGGCAAATCGACTGCCATTTTTATGGCAGCATATGTTTCAGTTAAAGAATCGGGATTAACATTTTGTTCACTCCTGTAGCTGCTGTATTGCCCAAGTATTACCCTGTGCTGTTGTTTACTAGCAGACCAGAGCCGCAAGGCCCTGATAACTTTAAGCTTTTCATGCACTACTGATTCAGGTTCCAACCCACTGGGAGGTTCCATAACCGCTACTGCAAGCATTTGCAGTAAATGGCTCTGCACCATATCTCGCATCGCCCCGGCATGATCGTAGTAGTCCCCCCGGTTGCCAATTCCTTCGTTCTCTGCCACCGTAACCTGGATATTGTCAATATATCGATGGTTCCAAAGAGGCTCAAAAACTGTGTTGATGAAACGGATAACCATAATATTTTGCAGCATCTCTTTGCCAAGATAATGGTCGATGCGGTAGATGTTTTGATCATTGAAAGAGGCGCACAGGGCCTTATTAAGCTCCTGCGCAGTCTGCAGATTTGACCCGAAAGGTTTTTCAACCATAATCCTCCGCCAGCCCATGGTTTGTTGATCAGAAATTGGTTCACTAAAATTACGGGCGATCGGCAAAAAAAGGCGGGGGGCAACAGCCAGGTAGTAAAGGTAGTTATGTTTCTTTCCGTTATTTTCGGTATGTTTAGCAATAAAATTTTTAATCGCCCTGTATGAATCGGGATCTTCCACATCGCTGCTCAAGTAATCAATTTTGGCCGCCAGGCGTTTCCATTTTTCAACGTCCCAGCTGTCAGAAGAATAACTGGCAACAGCCGCAGCCAGATCTTCACGGTATTGATCGCAACTTTTTTCTTTTCGCCCCACACCAAGGAGCGAAAAGTTTTCCGGTAGCTTGTTTTCCCGGTACAGGTTATACAAGGCAGGAACAAGCTTGCGCCTGGCCAGATCGCCGCTACCACCAAAAATCACCATCGTGCAGTGATCGTCCCTCAAATGATCAACACCGTCCCTGGTCATTGGATTTAACCACCTCGTGACCGCCAAATTCCCGCCGCAGGCCGGCAATAATGCGGGCAGCCAAGTTCTCTTCCTGCTCGGATCGGTAGCGGGCATACAGGGCTTCTGTTATCACGGGTAATGGAACTTTTGTAGCAAGCCCTTCTTCAACTGTCCAGCGCCCGGTTCCTGATGAACCGGCTATCGCTTCAATCTTTTCAAGACGCGGATCTTCAGTAAGCATTTTAGCGGTTAATTCAATCAGCCAGCTTCTAATTACCGATCCTCTATTCCAGAGCTTCGCCAGGGCTGCCAGATCAACGCTAAAAGAGCCCCTGTCGATCAGCTCAAATCCTTCCGCTATTGCCTGCATCATTCCATATTCAATACCGTTGTGGACCATTTTTACGTAGTGGCCGGAACCATTTTCTCCAACCCTTAAGGAGCCGCCTGGCAGACAAATACTTTTTAATAAAGGTTCCAGGTAATTATAGGTACCTACTGGAGCACCAACCATCATGCAGGCACCATTACGGGCACCGGCAGGTCCACCGCTTATTCCAATATCAGCATAAGTCAGATTAAATTTCCCCAACGCTTCGGCTCGTCTGATGGAATCACGATAATGTGAATTCCCCCCGTCAACGACAATATCGCCTTCGTTTAGCAGGGGAATAAAAGCATCAATCATTTTATCAACCGGTTGTCCGGCCGGAACCATCAGCCAGATTACCCGTCTTTTTTTAAATAGAGAAACCAGTTCAGAGGGGTTGGTTTTGCCGGTTAAACCGTGCTCGGTTGCTTCAGCCGCCTTGGCGGCGCTGCGGCTTAGTACATACACCCGGTGTCCCTGTTCGTTCATATTTAAAGCCAGGTTGTAACCCATTTTGCCAAGACCGACTAAACCTATTTCCATGGGCTAAGCTCCTTTAGTAAGGTAAGTTCTGTGAATATTTTAATTTAGAGCATCTCATCCCTATCTTACCGCATATTACATTTGTGAACAATCAAAAAGACCCGCGCAGTGGCGGGTCTTTTGAGAGGCTTTGCACCTGTGCGGCTTAAGCTTCTTTGATTTTTATTGTTCTGCTCTTCAACTCATCAATTTTCGGCATCTCAATCTTTAAAACTCCAGCTTTAAAACTGGCCTCTACTTGATCTGCTTTAATCGGAACCGGCAGTTTAAAGCTTCGGTAAAATTTTCCTCCCAGTATTAAAGAAAAACCATGCTTTAGGCATGGCTTCTAATTAGTATAGTAAATTTTTAAAACAACTTATCTTCCCCTGTATACATCCTCGATGTAACATCTTTTGCAATCGCTGCAATAATCAAGAGAAAAATTCCTGGTTCCGTAGCAGGAGCTGCCGTAATATGCAGGCTTTTGCAGTTTAATCTTTCCTACGCTTTTAATGTGGAGCTTAGTTACTTTACTACTTGTTTTCACAGAAAATATCTCCTTTCCTTTATTCAGCCATATCTGTCAGTGTAATTTTTTGTCTGGGTTGTGTTTAATTAATGTAATTATAACAAATTATCGGCGTAAAAAGGATATATCCTATCTACTATATATAATTAAAATAGCCATAACCTGCATTTATATTAAAAACCGGGCACTAAATCTTATTTAAAAGTAAGGGAGTTATTCTTGTCGTAATAGTGAAAGACAGCTTCTAAAACTCCTCCACCAACGGCCAGTGCCTTATCAGATATCGTTTTCCAGTCAACATCGAGCCGGGGATCTATATCACCAATTTTTGTTCCCTGGACAACTTTTGTTTTGTTCCTGATCATGCCGCGCAGGCGTCCTGATATCAGAGCTTTAACCGGTTCAGCATCAACATGGGCTACAACCTCACCTTTTTCCACTACATCGCCTATTGACTTCTCTGATTCAACCACACCGTCAGCAGGAGCCCTTAGTAACCGCCCGATTGAGGCACCGCCTACTTCTCCCGGCTCTCCAGTGTTAGGGATAGCCTGCCCTTCATAAATAACCCGGCCTAGCGAATGACCACGGCAAGTTTCAATCACTGCGTGCACATCCACGCCAGCTTCAAACCCCGGGCCAAGACCAATTACCAGAGGAGCTTCAAATCTTGTTGTTCCCAGGTTGCGTTTTGCCACCCTGGCATCTACAACTACATCAGCCTGTAACACTTTAACCGATACACCTTCCATATCGATCAGTACTGGAATCATGCCTTCCTCAAATATAAACGACATTTGGCTTGTATTAAGCGAAAGGCAGGCGGTAATGCCCTCCACAGTTGCTTTTCCATCATGGACAGCCTCGGCAAATGACACCGTCCGACGCACTACCAGGGGGTATTCTATTTCTGTCATGACAATGTTAAATCCGCACTTGTACAAGCGGTAAGCAACTCCAGAGCCCAGATCTCCCGCTCCTTTGATAATTACCAGTGGTTTACTTACATGTTGAAACATTTAATAACCTCCAAATCAAGCATTAGGTTGGTTCCAGTGTTGTTACCGGCTTAAGTAACAAACTCTATAACGACTACAGCATAACACAACTTTTAATTCCGGTAAAATTCGAGCTGCGGGCGGACATTTATTATCATGCCCGCCCGTCAGCTATAACTTTTTAGAATAAACCAATTGGACCAGCTAAGAGAAGGATTAATGCTGTCATAATAACTGTCCAAATCACACTGGCAACCATACCGCCCTTAAAGTAATCGGTCATCTTGTAGTAATCGGCCTGATATGTAATCAGGGGCACCGGATCAAGGGGCAGCAGGAACGCCGCTGAAACGGTGAAGCCCATCGGAACTACTAAGAATGCCGGGTTTAATCCCATGCTGGTTGCCAGAGCAGCCAGAGTGGGAACCATAATTGATACA
>CAZCHW010000073.1:0-8381 GCA_964498375.1 uncultured Syntrophomonadaceae bacterium
CAGGTGATACGCTGTAGGGTTACCCACGCTGCCGCAGCCAACTACTATAACGTCGTATCCTTTACCTGTTGTCATCTTTAGCCTCCCCTGTCTGCCCGGTAATAAAGTCACCAAGGTGTACTTCCGCTACCAGGGGGCGGTGAGTGGGCAATGTTAACTCTGACGGATCGATTCCTTCTTCCCGGTAAATTCTCAGAATCAGGTCGGTGCAGGTTTTACCGTTACAACCACCCAGACCGGTTCGCAGCAAGGCTTTCAACTGGTTCATGTCGCGAACACCGTCGCGAATTGCCTGCACTATTTCACTTTTTCTTACCCGTTCACAGCGGCAAACAATCGGATCTGCTTCCCCTTGAAGCGGTTGTTCTAGCGGTTGACCCGGATCAATTTCACGAACCCTGAAGCCCGCCACACTATGTCTTTCTGAGAACGGAACCTCAAGCATAATCAACCGACGGCTGTTTTGTGCTTTACGTTCCTTATAAGCAATCACTTTACCTGTACCGATAACATTTCCCTCCATGTCGGTTGTGGTTACTTCATTTCCCACGGGAATTAGATCATTTACAAACTCAAAAGGCATCATCAGCAAGGCTTTTTTCCTGTCCGGATCGTAATCCTCGACAACCAGATTAATCGCCAGGCCAGGACAGGCCAATACGCAGCGTCCACAACCGATACAGTCGCCGCTGAATTCAGGTAAAGAAAGAATTGAATCCTGTATTGTAATACAGTTTTTTGGACAGGCTTCTGTACAGGGGTTACAGGGTATTTCCTGCATGCAGCGAATGACCGGGTATACCGCAGCATCCTTTACCTCGGCCATTTCAGCAATATAAGGCTTGCTGTCAGCCCCATGCTGTTTGAGAATATCACCAAAATTTTCCCAATCGCTGGGAACGGGCAGATCTATTCCCATCGCCTGTGCTATTTTACGTCCGATTATTTTACCGGAAAATATCGCTGCTGAAGCTTCGGCAATCTCGTTTGCGTCACCGGCAGCGTAAACTTCCAGACCGTATTCTTTTGCTTTTTCATACAATTCATTCACAGGAGCAAGGCCGACAGCAATCAAGACAGTATCAACAGTAAAAACTTTTTCTGTACCCGGAATTGGTTTAAAATTTTGATCTACCGCAGCCGTTATTACTCGCTCGACGCTCTCTTCTCCTTCAATCCGCAGGACAGTATGCGATGTCCACACTGGAACTCCAAAACGCTTAATTTTATCCTCATGAACTTTATAACCGCCGCAACGGGGCAGAGCTTCGACCAATCCAACCACATCAATACCAGCCTGTAGAGCGTGGTAAGCGCCAATTAACCCGACATTTCCTCCACCGATGATAAACAGTCGTTCCGCACAGCGAATCAAATCGCGGTTAACCAGGGTTTGAAAAGCACCGGCACCGTAGACTCCGGGCAAATCTGCACCGGGAAAGGCAAGGCTTTTTTCTCTCGCCCCGGTTGTAAAGAGTACTTTGTCTGCTTTAACCAGTCTATAAGCCCCATTTCCGGAAACACCAAATTTACCATCGCTGAAAACTCCGACCACTGATGAGTTAAGCCAAGTTTTTACTGTAGGCTGTTTAGTCAGCTTTTCAACCAGCATTTCACCAATTTGCATGCCTCTTGAACCGGCATAACAGTCTTTTACAGAACCAAAGAAATTATGGGTTTGCAGGCTTAGTTTGCCCCCCAGTTCCTGCTTGTCATCAATCAGAAGCACTTTAACTCCCGCAGTACCAAGTTCAAGGGCTGCACTGATACCGGCCGGTCCGCCCCCTATAATCAACACTTCAGTTTCCACTTCTAAAGGGTTTGGCAGGATTATATCTTCAGGAGGCAGGTTTTCAAGTTTAGGGCTGCCTTCAACACTTTCAACTGTCATCCCTTCTTTTACCGGCGTCATGCAGCCCTTTACAGGTTTGCCATCAGCAACCACCATACACTGGGAACATTGTCCGTTGACACAGTAAATCCCCTGGGCAGACCGATCATGACTATGGTGACCGAACACATGAATACCGGCAGCATACAAGGCCGAACTGATTACTTCATTTTGACGAGCCTTGAGCTCGTAACCGTTAAAAGTAAAAGTGATTTTCGCCTCTTCCAGGGCAGGCAAAATCGGGTGATTTTTAATCCGGAACCGGTCCGGTATTTTTATTGCTCTCGCTTCTATTTCCGGTTTTTTTAGCTCTAGAGCCGGTTCCGGTACCGGTTTGATTGTTTTCAGCCAGGATCCGGTGCGCAGCAGCAAATGGTACTGCAGGTATTCAGCAATTGAATAAGAGCAGATCGAGCGTTCACTTTCTTCTAACGCTTTAAACATAGCAGCACGTTCATCAGCCTTGATTGCGAAAGAAAAGGGCAGCATTGCTGAACATTCCACTCCGGGCAGTTCGCAGAAATTTATTGTTTCGTATTGTCCTGCGGTTTCTGCCGGAGGCTCGGAGGTCAAATATATTAACCGCTGACCATCATGTTTTTTCGACAAGGTTGTCTTCATAAAAGGCTGAACGTAAATATTTTGTTCATTGAGAAGCGCAATAATTATTTCGAGTAATGCCAGAACCGGCTCGCCCCCGGTTAGTCTTTTAAATAAAATATGCAAAACCGGTAAGCTTCCCAAATCGAGCAGATCATAGCTTTCTGCAACAGGCTGGTCTTTGAAGATTGTCATTATTTCTTCAGGCAAGTAGTCCCGGTTATTAATATCTCCGGCAAATTTATCAAGGATGTCAATAATCCGATCAAAACCCTTTTTGTCAGGATTGGGAAGGTAACCAGCAGTCGGTGCCTTCAGTCTTGCCAGATCCACAATGTGTTTTTGCCAGGCAAATTCCGGACCGTCCTGGCCGGCCGGTGGAGACAACAGAGCAATCCGTTTTTCATCGAGCCCAACTAGTTGAAGCAGCTCTTTTAGCAACTTAACCTGTTCTTCGCCCTGTTCTCCACCCTGACAGAATGGACAGCTGGAGCGGTCACGGCACATCAGGGATACTGAACGGGCCCCGCCTGCCAGGGCAGCTAAAAGCGTTGCAGGATCAACGGAACCGATGCAACTAACCCTGATTAAGTCTTCATTTTCGTTAAAGGGTGAACGGGAACAGGCAAAAACCAAGTCACGGTCCGGCAAATCAAAGGATGTAAAAAGATCAGGTAAAGCATCAATCTGTTCATTTTGTCTTTGACTGATCGCTCCGGTCGGGCACGCCCCGGCACAAATGCCGCATCCAAGGCAGGCCTCAGGTGGGATTGAGGCGATCGTCTCGTGGTTGTATTTCATAGCCGAACGAGGCACTGAAAAAGGACATACTTCTTCACAAATACCACAGCCGCGGCAACGTTCGGGGTCAACAGTGCAAACAGGAATTACAAATTCCCGGTTCCATATTTTTAAAACCTGATCCTTTTGTTCCATCGGAATTGCGTCGGTAGGACAAATATAGGCACACGCCCGGCAGCCGGTACAATCTTGACCAAAGCCTTCCGGGTTGGGAGCAATTTTTTTATCCATTCCCCTCCAGAGGGTTGAGATGGCACCCGGTCCGCAATCCTGGCAAACTCTGGTACATAAGCCACATAAAATACAGCGGCTGTCTGGATCACCCGGTTTAAAAGAAGTGGTATCGATCCCTTCCAGGCGGGCTAACATCTTAATTTCTTCAGCAGCAGGGCACTGGGCGAGATAAAGCTCCAGCAAAGCACGACGCGTTTTTAGAACTGCGGCAGTTCTTGTTTTGACAATCAACCCATCTTCAGCAGGGTAAAGACATGAAGTGACCAGCTTTGAAGATCCTTTCCAGCTATCCTTGCTCACTTCAACCACGCATAACCGGCAGGCACCGCTCGGTTCCAGGGCAGGATGATGACATAGAGTAGGCACGTAAATACCCTGTTCCTGCAAGATCTTTAGCAACATAGTACGCTCTTCGGTTTTAACCCTGCGACCGTCTACGGTAATATCAATTATAGTGTTCATCGAAAATCCTTTCACCTGCTCGAATTATTTCAACTTTCTATAACAATTGCATTAAAATTACAGGTTGCCTTACAAAGGCCACAGCGATTGCAAAGATCCTGATCAATTAGATGAATTTCTTGCTTATTACCATTGATCGCTTTTTGCGGGCAAACCCTGGCGCAGCGGCGACAGCCGGTGCAGGCATCGGTAATTTTGTAACTGATCAAGGCCCGGCATACACCGGCAGGGCACCTTTTTTCTTCAATGTGGGCCAGGTATTCATCCCTAAAATGCTCTAGTGTGCTGCGTACCGGGTTTGGAGCCGATTTACCAAGACCGCAGAGAGAGCCCTGCTCAAGCAGCTCAAGCAATTTTTCTATTTGCTCTAAATCATCAGCCCGCCCTTCACCCTGGCAAATTCTTTCCAGTATTTCTAGCAAGCTGGCTAAACCGAGCCGGCAGGCAGCACATTTGCCACATGATTCGTGTGTTAAGAAGTCGATAAAATAGCGGGCCACATCGACCATACAGGTATCTTCGTCCATGACGATCATTCCACCTGAGCCCATCATTGAACCCTCGCGGGTCAGTGAATCAAAGTCGACAGGAAGGTCGAGCTTGCTTTCCGGCAAACACCCGCCGGAGGGGCCGCCGGTTTGAACAGCCTTAAACTGGCGATCGTCTAAAATACCGCCACAGATTTCAAAAATTATTTTTCGTAGAGTTATTCCCATCGGCACTTCAACCAAGCCGGTATTTCTGACCTTACCAACCACTGAAAAGACCTTGGTGCCACTGCTTGTCGGAGTGCCGGTCGAGGCAAACCATGAAGCACCGCGGTCAATAATAACTGGAATATTGGTTAAGGTTTCAACATTGTTTAATACAGTTGGTTTGTCGTAGAGTCCTCGTTCAGCTGAGCGAATATACTTTGCTCGCGGTTCTCCGACCCTGCCTTCGATCGACTGCATTAATGCAGTCGATTCACCACAAACAAAAGCTCCGGTGCCGCGGTTAATCGTAATATCAAAATTAAACTTGGTACCACAGATATTTTCACCTAGCAGCCCCGCCCTGTGGCATTGTTCAATTGCCGACTGCAGGTGTTTTAAAGCGCGCGGGTATTCTTCGCGAACATATATATAACCGGTTTCAGCGCCGATTGCATAAGCACTAAGGATCATCCCCTCCAGAACAGAATAGGGATCACCTTCCATGATGCTGCGATCCATAAAAGCACCGGGGTCTCCTTCATCACCATTGCAGATAACATAGCGGATCTCGGCCGGTACTGAAGCTGTAGTGCGCCATTTTTTACCAGTCGGAAAACCTCCGCCGCCACGGCCACGCAAACCGGATAGTTCAATCTCTTTAATTACCGCATCTGGTTTCATATTATAAAGCGCCTTGAGCAAAGCTTTAAAACCGCCCTGTCGGATATATTCATTTATATCAAGCGGATCTATTGTGCCTACATTACGCAGGGCTATCCGCTGTTGGCCGGCGAAAAATGGTATCTCCTCATATTTTTCCATACCTTCAACCAGGCCTGGCTCATGGTAGAGCAACCGATCAATTACCTGGTTGTTTATTACTGTTTGCTGAATTATTTCTGTAGCATCTTCCGGTTTGACATGGTTATAAAAGATTTTTTGCGGGGCCAGGATAACCAGTGGGCCTTTCTCGCAGAACCCCTGACACCCAACTCTTTTCATGATCAGGTTAACCGGCAGCTGTGAACCGGCCTTTTTTAAGGCTTCGCTAATTGCCTGGGCAACCTGAAAACTACCCTTGGCGATACAACCCGTCCCGGCGCAGACTAAGATTCGCGGCTGATCAAGAGGTCGCTGTTCAATCAGGTTTTCACGCAAGGCTTCCAGCGCGCCGGGCGAATTAATTTTTTTATCGATCATCTGGGCAGGTTCATCTTGAACTTCTGCAGATGTTTTTTGAGCCACTGCAGAACAGGTTTTTTTGATTTCCTTTGACAGCTGTGCTGCAGTGACATTACCGTGGTACTTACCGTCAATAACAACAACCGGAGCCATGGCACAGGCGCCGACACAGTGAACTGAATTTAAAGTTAATTCACCATCTGCCGAGGTTTCTCCCGCCTTAATTCCGAGTTCATCGGAAACCTGGTTCATTAAAACAGAAGCACCCCTGATGTGACAGGCAGTGCCCTCGCAGATATCAACTTTATGTTTGCCTCGTGGTGTAAGAGAAAAAGATTTGTAGAAGGTGGAAACAGAATATATTTGCGCCTGTGGAACTTTTAACACTTCTGATACCCTTGCAACTGCTTCCGGTGGGATGAAGCCTATCCTGGCCTGTATATCCTGCAGGATCATGATTAAACCGGATGGTTTACCGTTGTGACGTTCAATGATAGAATCGAATAATTTTACCTGGTCGCTCATTACCCGTCCTTTTTCTTATTTAGTTTTGGTTCATACAAAAAGTCAGTGCATAAAGTCCAGCTATAATCAGCTTTTTCCATATAAAAAATTATAACATTGAGGGATCCTCAATGTCAATGCAGCTAATTGACGATGATTTGGGAATTTAGTGTACATAATAAAACCAGGTCCCAACAGGCCTTTTAACAATCCGCCAAATCTACTTCACTTACCCATCTGCAGCTGAGCTTCCGCCACCACCTTTGGATGGCCTTCCCTCAACCTCCAGGAAGTTACTCTCGATTCGTCCCGCGATTTACGGTTATTTCCGACCAAATGGTCTTTCCTGAACCGTCTCTTACGGTGGCCCGGCTTTCGGGATTTCTATCCTGCATAATCTGGATATACCTTCTTATGCTTGATATTGTCCCGTCTAACCCGACCCGGCTTGCCAGCCAGTCTCTCGGAACCTGGTGAACAAATTATTGATCAATTATAGTGATTTGTCAATACCATTTTGAAAAATTATTTATTATTTTTTACTTATAACTTTTATAATTCGCTCGAGGGCCCAATCAAGCTCTTTCCTGGTGATGACCAGCGGTGGTGCAAACCTGATTACATTTTCATGAGTTTCTTTGGCCAGGATGCCCTCTTTCATCAGCGCCTCACAGTACGGCCGAGCCTTTTCATGCAGCTCCAGGCCAACCATCAGTCCCTTACCCCTGATTTCCTTAATCACCGGGTTGTCGATTTTCTTTAATTCAGCAAGGAAATATTCGCCAAGTTCAGCAGATTGTTCAACCAATTGATCTTCTTCAAGAACATCAAGTGCGGCCAACGATACTGCGCAGGCCAGGGGGTTCCCCCCAAAAGTCGAA
This sequence comes from uncultured Syntrophomonadaceae bacterium, assembly GCA_964498375.1. GTDB lineage: Bacteria > Bacillota > Dethiobacteria > DTU022 > DTU022 > JAABTH01. Next base: position 7,251 of record CAZCHW010000073.1, read on the forward strand.
CCGTGAGAGCCGGGTTCAAAGACCCCTAAAACTTCGCTGGAAGCAGTGACAACGGAAATCGGTAAGACTCCTCCGCCGAGAGCTTTTCCAAGGATATACAGATCCGGTTTAACCTCTTCCCAGTCACAGGCAAATAGTTTGCCAGTCCTTCCGAAACCGGTTTGTATTTCATCAGCCATAAATAGAACATTGTTTTCCCGGCAAATCTGGTAAGCTTCCCGCAGGAACCCTTCTGGAGGGATAATAATTCCTCCTTCACCCTGAATCGGTTCAACCAGAAATGCGGCAGTATTTTTATTGATGTTTTTCTTGAGCGCCTCGAGATTTCCGTATTCAATTAATCTGAACCCTGGAGTAAACGGCCCGAAACCGGAACGATAGTAATCATCAGAACTGAAAGATACTATAGTTACAGTTCGGCCATGAAAATTTCCGTTACAGCAAATAATTTCCGCTTTATCCTCTTCCACTTTTTTTACCCGGTAAGCCCAGCGCCTGACCGCTTTAAGTGCTGTTTCAACAGCCTCAGCTCCGGTGTTCATCGGTAAAACCATTTCTTTACCGGTCAATTCTGCAAGACGGCGGCAAAATTCGCCGAGCTGATCATTGTGAAAAGCTCTTGAAGTCAGGGTAATCCGTTCGGACTGCTCTTTAAGCGCATTTATGATCCGGGGATGACAGTGCCCGAAGTTCATCGCCGAATATGCGCTCAACATATCCATGTAACGGTTTCCTTCCGGATCATTTACCCATACTCCCTTGCCATGAGAAAGCACAACCGGTAAGGGCAGGTAATTCTTTGCTCCGAATTTTTCGTTTAATTCCAGAACTTGTTCTGTTTTCACCTTAAACACCTCTTCCTATCGTAATCTTTTCAGAAATAATTAAACAGAAATACAACCGTTGATCATATAAAAAGATCCCGCTTAGAAACGGGATCGACTTATCAATTAACCACATCTTTTAAAAGATCTCGCCGTCGGACAACCTGGTTTTTTAAAACCCCGATCCTGTTGATCAGAATCTGCCTGGCCAATTTAGAGGGCTCCTTCCTCAAAAAACACACTTAAACAAGATGCTGCATAAAGCAGCATCTTGTTTGTTATCGCTGGCAGGGGAGACAGGACTTGA
>CAZCHW010000074.1:0-8332 GCA_964498375.1 uncultured Syntrophomonadaceae bacterium
AACCAGTATAATTGGTATAACCAATTATACTATAAAATCAAATAAAACTAAAGCAACTCCGGGAGGGAAATATGGAGCAGAAAAATTATCTGAAAAGCACGGGTTTTTTAATATTCATCTGCTGTACCCTGTTATTTTCATTTATATTCTTCAGCGCTACCCCTGTCTTGGCTGATGAAGATCTTTACCGCGACCTGTCCCGGGCCGCCAGGGACAGTGAACTAATTTTATTTAAACAACTGGCTGAAACCGGAAACAATTTAGATTGGACCAGCGCTGAAGAGGTGAAGTTTCAGGGAAACCTTCGCTACCTTGAAACCGAAAGCGATAGAGATAGTGAGGCTATTGAAGGTCTTTTCCTGGTCCGTCGGCTTGATGGTGAGCTCTATGTAGTAGTCGAGCCTCCGGGGGTTGATCCCGCTTATTATGCTGATCTGCACAATAATTTAGGTGACAAACTTGACTTCGAAGGTTTACTTGCCAGGGAAACCATTGATGAAGAAACCTTTACATTTATCAGCTTTACAGAAAAGCCGACCCAGCTTTTATTGGACAGGATTTTTAAGACCTCGACCATCTTTATGTTCTTTTTTGTCATGCTGGGCATGGGTCTTACTTTAACCATCAAAGATTTTATTCTTGTATTTAAGAATCCCCGGTCCATCTTGATCGGCATAATTCTTCAATGGCTGCTGATGCCTCTTTTAGCCCTGAGCATGGCTTACCTGCTCGGATTTTATCACAGTTACCCCTTTATTTATGCTGGGCTGGTGCTGATCTGTGCCTGTCCCGGCGGAGTAACTTCAAACTTGATGACCTATTACGCCAAAGGGGATCTGGCCTTGTCGGTTTCGCTTACTTCGATTTCCACTGTCCTGGCGTTGTTCTTTACACCACTGATCCTGACTGTTTTCTGCAGCAATATCCCCGACATCAATGTTCCAGCCGGGCTGATTGTCCAAACCATTATAGGACTTGTCCTGGTTCCATTGATCCTTGGCATGTCGATCCGCCATCGCTACCAGGCTTTTGCGGAAAAGGCAACTCCCTTTTTCTCTGCTTTAGGCGTATTTGCTCTGCTGATGGTAATCGGAGTAGGGCTGTATACCAATGTGGAGAAATTTGCTGATACAGAACGTTACAGTTTTCTATTCTACCTGATGGTTGTTTCTCTTTCTATTCTCGGTATGCTGCTCGCCGCAGGAGTAGGGAAATTTTCACGACTGCGCAACATACAGACCCGGGCCATCTCTATGGAGGTAGGCCTGCGTAATTCAACCCTGGCGGTTACCCTGACCCTGCTAATCCAGGATTTAATGGGCGATTTCCACAGTTCGATGTTTGTCACTACCGCAATTTATGGCATCACCATGTACATTACCGGTTTCGGAATGATCGCTCTATACAAAAAATTACTTCCATTGAAGGTGAATGAAACCGCACAGACTGATCCTGCCGTAAAGTCACCTTAGACTATCTTGAAAGCTGGAGAGTTTCAAAACAATTATTGAGAGGAGAACTGAGCATGAAAGTAGAAAAAATTGAACTATACCACATTTCCATTCCTCTTCCCGAGGCTTTTTATCCATCCTGGATCCCCGGTTATCCACAAAAATTCAACCGGAGCACCCTGATAAAAATTACCGCAGATAACGGGCTGGTCGGCTACAGTGCCGGAATGGCAATGGAAGAAGAACGGGAAGGCCTGGGCAGCCTGCTCGGGCAGTACCTTCTTGGCCAGGAAGTCGAAAAACTGGATGAAGTGACTCAGCTATTAAGAGAAGCTTCATACCTTGGTTGGCGTAACAACTGGATTGAAGCGGCATTCTGGGACTTAATCGGGAAAAAGGAAGGCAAACCGGTATACGAATTGCTTGGAGGAAGCGGAGGAAAGATTGAAGCATACTGCTCCACCGGAGAAGTACATGATCCCCATAAGCGAGCTGAAGAAGTGTTGGCAATGAAAGAGTTAGGATTTAAAATTGTCAAGCTGCGGGTTCATGACAACCAGCTGCAAGATGATATCGCCCAGATCAAGATCGTTCGTGAAAAAGTTGGCGAGGACCTGAAGTTAGGGGTTGATGCCAACCAGGGCTGGCCGGTAACCATCATTACAAAACCGTCGATCTGGGACCTGGCCAGAGCTTCCGAATTCGCAAAGGCTTGCGAAGAGTATAATTACAGCTGGTTGGAAGAGCCGCTCGATATGTACGCTTTTGACGAAATGGCCGAACTGCGTCGTCGCACTAAAACTCCGATCGCCGGGGGAGAGCTGACCCCCGGATGGCACGAACATAAAATCCTCTTCGAAAAGGAATCGCTTGATATTTATCAACCCGATGCTACGTTTTCCGGGATTGACACCGCCATCCGGGTGATGAAGGAAGCGCTTAAACGCAATCTTAAATTCAAACCGCATACCTGGACCAATGGAGTCGGTTTTGCAATTAATTTACAAATAGCCGCAGCCAGTCCGCATCGTGAAGCAATTGAATTTCCTTACGAACCACCGGCGTGGATCCCCAAATACCGCGACGCTATCATGCAGGAGCATTTCATGATTGACAAGGAAGGGTGCGTCCAGATTCCCGACAAACCGGGACTTGGTTTTGAAATTGATGAGGATGCCCTCAGTCACTACGGCCGTAAATTTTTCGCTATGGACAGCAAGGGCCTGGCCCTGAAAACAATCAAGCAGCGTGGTTTATTCGATGCACTTAAGCTGGCCAAGGCTAAGAAGAAAGGCTAACAACCCTAATACCGGGGCAGGGGTTTTCTTTTGAAAACCCCTGCAATTTTTTTCCGTTTATATATTCTTCGACTATTTAATGTCTGCATGCTTCGAGGCCAGACTCTTTTCACTATCAACCCCCGGCCAGATCACTCTCTGCGGGAAGGGGATTTCTATTCCTGCTGCATCAAGCTCCCTTTTAAACTGCCAGAGCAATTCCATTTTTACACCAAACCACTCAGTAGCCGGAGACCACAACCGGACAGTTAAATCGACGCTGTTATCCCCCAGGGCTTCAACATAAACCTGTGGTGAAGGTTTAACCAGGGCTAATGGATGAGCATCTATAATATCTTTAATAATCTGGATCGCCTGGTCTGCATCATCAGCATAACTAATCCCGATTGAGTATTCAAAACGGCGAACCGGGTTACTGGTAAAATTGGTGATGCTGGAAGTAAAAACTGATTCATTGGGAATGCGGACAAAATTTCCATCCAGAGTGCGGATCATCGTGGATATGATATGAATGTCCTCGACTACCCCGAGCTGCCCGGCCACGTCGATCAGGTCACCGACCTTCACCGGCCTTTCGCCCATTAAAAAAAGCCCTGAAATGAGGTTACCTATTATACTTTGGGCGGCAAATCCTATGGCCAGGGCAACTATTCCCCCGGCAACCATCAGGCCTGCCGGTTCAATACCAATGGTCGGCATAATCCACAAAATTGCTATAAGAAGAACCCCGTAATTAACCAGCTTGACCAAAAGATCAAGGTTCTCCCTGCTCATTTTTTCCTTCAAAGATCTTCTTAACTGAACTGCCAGTATCTTACCAACCACTAGAGCAGCGAAAAATATTATTAAAGCCATAATCAAGTTTAGCCAGGTAACCTGCCCATAGACAACGTTATTTAGCCGATCCAACATTTTAATACCCCTCCTTCATCAGGGTTTTCCCCTGCTGGTTGAGGAGCCGGGGGGTGAACTGTTCCGGCGCTATTATCGCCCCCTGGTACAGGGGGCTGTCAATGAAGCTTGTTTCTGCTGTACTTTCACTGATTATTCTTACCCCTGCGTTAAGAGTAACCTGGTTGTCGCCGTAATATAATTTCATGCCCCAGGCATTAAAAACCACCTGGTTAACTTCTTTCCACCCGGCTGTACTGTTCTGAATGGCCAGTTTGATTACCCCTTCTGCAGGGGGAGTCGCTTCAGGAAGGGAATTGTGCAAATCAGAAAGCCAGTATTTACAGATTAAGCCATCTCTTACCGAACCGTAAAGCGAATATTTTAATCTGCTGACCGAAAAAGTATCAATAATATTTTCCCCCGCCCGGCTTCGACCGACCGATACTGCTATTTCCAGGGGAAATGTAGCAAAGACAGTTCGGTTTGACTGAGGTTCAACTATAACAGGCTGTTTAAAAGCAATTAGCAGATGGCTGCCGACTTTGACCGGCAGTTGAACAGGTTCAACAGGATGTAGATATATTTTTCCAGTTTTGCTTAATATTTGCTTTTCCACTTTCTGGCCCGCAATATCACGAAGATAAAGAAAGGAGTCTCCCTGTTTTTCTAAAGTTATCATCACTGTGCCGAATTGCAGAACCAGGGGTGCCTGGTGCGGTCCCCAGGGGAAAGGGCTGCTGCTGCCCTTCTGCCAAGTGAGTTTTTCGCCTGTTATATCTGTTTTATGCTCCTTCCCAGACAAAGCAAAACCTCCCTGTGCTTAAGTTAAACAATTCTCTGTACAAGCGGTAATTCTACCAAGGTCAGGACAATTCCTCTATCTAAGATAAAAGAACAAGCTGCTGTTTTAGCTAGATTGTTCTTGGTTATAAGATCTCTGTCGGATTAACGAAGCACGAGTGGCAAGGCAGAAATAATGCATAGAAATACCCTGAAAATTTTAGTAATCACATAAACTCAATAACCAAGGGCGCTTCTCTTTGCCTTACTAAGAGAACCGCCCTTACACTGCCCGATTGAGCTAACCCTATGCAGTGGTTCATTTGATCATCCCGAGCAATTTCCCCCGGTTTACCATTTCTGCTTCTGCAGGTTCTGCTTCTTCTATTGCGGGGATCAGGCCAAAACCGGTGGCTGCAATCATTGCCTGCATGCATTTCTCGCGCTGCAGAGTGGTGCACCCACAGCTGCGGGCTTCTTCTGCTTTAAGCGTAAGGCCAAACGCTCCAGCACTGCAGTAAGCAACCGTCCCATTCATCCCTTCATATTCTTTCCAGTTGGCACAAGTGAACGTCTTTTTCATTTTCCTTAACCTCCCTGCAGATTTATGATGACTTGATTGACATTATTGCAATTTGCATGCCAAAAGAGAAGCCACCATAAAATATTATGTTCACCCTGAAAATATGTCTACAAGAGGCAATTAGTAATTTTTTCATCTTTACACTCGATCAGGATTTAAAAAAATGTGCAGAAGATCTAAAAAATCGCGTCACAAAAGTGACGCGATTAGGTAACATGTTTGATCAGCTGAGGTCTGCAGTTGTTCAGTTCAAACAGTAACCATTTTTTCGAACTAATGCAAATCAACAATATTTCATCTAACCTCGCTGCCTGGATGACCTCTCTCTCAGACTGCGATCAAGAATCTTTTTCCGGAGGCGTAATGACCGGGGAGTAATCTCAACAAGTTCGTCATTTTCTATATACTCCATTGCCCTCTCGAGATTAATCTGGATCGGCGGAGCAAGACGGATTGCTTCGTCAGCGCTGCTGGAGCGGATATTGGTCAGGTGCTTCTTCTTGCAAACATTCACATCAAGATCATTTTCCCTGGTATGTTCTCCGACAATCATCCCGGCGTAAACCTGTTCGTTTGGTTTGATAAAAAACTGACCTCTGTCTTCAACATTATGAATCCCGTAGGGGGTAGCTTCACCGCTTTCATAGGCAATTAATACACCACGGCGCCGACCTGGCAAATCGCCTTTCCAGGGTCCGTAATGGCTGAACAGGTGGTGCATTATACCCTCACCCCTGGTATCAGTCAGCAGTTCTGATCGAAAGCCGATTAATCCACGGGCTGGAATAATAAATTCAAGCTTGGCATTATGTTCTCCAGCCGGTTGCAAATTTTGCATATCACCAAAACGGCTGCCAAGGTTTTCAATCACCCTGCCCGAATATTGGTCAGGGATGTTAAGGAAAAGCCTTTCGTAAGGCTCACAAAGCTGACCGTCGATCGTTTTCAAAATTGGCCGTGGCTTGGAAACCTGCAGTTCATAACCTTCCCGCCGCATGGTCTCAATTAATATCCCCAGGTGTAATTCCCCCCGGCCGGAAACTTCAAAAGCATCGGGGGATTCAGTTTCAGCCACCCTCAGGCTAACATTGGTTTCGGCCTCTTTCCAGAGACGGGCTCTTAATTGTCTCGATGTAACAAACTGTCCTTCGCGTCCGGCAAAAGGGCTGTCGTTTACCATAAAATTCATGGTCAAAGTCGGTTCATCAACCGACAGAAGCGGCAATGGATGAGGGTGATCAGCATCGCACACTGTTTCTCCAATATTAACCTGTCCTAATCCGGCAACTGCAACTAGGTCACCTGCTTCAGCCCGGTCTGTTTCTTTCCGTTTCAGTCCTTCATATGTCCACATTTTACCAATTTTCAGCAATTCCGTCCGGCCATCCTGCTTGCAAAGACTGATCTGGCGTCCTGCCTCCAGGTAACCGTTGCGAATTCGGCCGATGGCGATCCGGCCAACATAATCATCATAATCAAGCGTATTAATCTGCAGCTGTAAACTTCCATCGGGATCACCAACCGGAGGTGGCACTTCGTTGACTATCATTTCAAAAAGAGGCTGCAAGGTCTGCCCCTTCTGCTGAGGCTCAGTCATAGCAGTCCCCTGGCGTGCATCGGTATAAATCACCGGAAAATCAAGCTGCCAGTCTGCTGCCCCGAGTTCGACAAAAAGATCAAAAACTTCGTTTAGGACTTCTTCTGGCCTGGCATCGGAGCGGTCTATTTTGTTTATTACCACAACAATACGCAAGCCCACTTCCAAAGCCTTGCGTAAAACAAATTTAGTCTGAGCCATAGGTCCTTCAAATGCGTCAACTAAAAGCAGCGCCCCGTCAACCATTAAAAGCACCCGCTCCACTTCGCCGCCAAAATCAGCATGGCCGGGAGTGTCTACAATATTAATTTTAATGCCCTGGTATATTACTGCAGTATTTTTTGAAAGTATAGTAATGCCTCTTTCTCTTTCCAGGTCATTTGAATCCATAACCCGCTCAACAACTTTTTCATTATCTCTGAATATTCCTGCCTGACGGAGCAACCCGTCGACCAAAGTTGTTTTGCCATGATCTACGTGAGCAATTATAGCAATGTTGCGCAGGTGTTTCTGAACATTTTCTGTCATACATTTCACCATTCCCTCATAATCAAAACTTACCCTGCCCACCCGGTAACGGGTCTGAAAGGCAGGGTATAATTAAACCACTTTTCTTCGGGAAATGCAATATTTTGAGATCTTTAAAGAATCATGGATTGAAAATCTTTAGGAAAGCGGCTTAGAATATCAACCCCATCCGCAGTGACAAGCACATTGTCTTCAATCCTGACGCCTCCCAACCCGGGCACATAAATGCCCGGCTCTACCGTAAAGGTCATGCCCTCTTCCAGGTAGGCTTCATTTGCGCTGTGCAGATTCGGCAGCTCGTGAACATCAAGCCCTATACCATGCCCGGTCCGGTGCAGGTAATACTTGCCATATCCGGCCTTTTCAACAAAAGTGCGCGCAGCGATATCAAGCTCTTTAATTTTAACTCCCGGCCGTATTTTTTCAAGGGCCTGCTCCTGGGCATGAAGGGCAACTTTATAGATAATTTCCATCCGAGGGTCAGGCTGCCCGAGAAAAAAAGTTCTGGTGCAATCAGACCAGTAATAGGCATAGCAAACACTGAAATCAATAGTTAGAGGATCTCCCGGTTCCAGTTTACGATCACCGGATTCACCATGAGGACTGGAGGTATGTTCACCACCCAGGGCCTGAATGATGAATGGGTTGGTCAGTGCTCCTTCTTTCGCCGAAATCATCGTAAAAATATCAGCCAGGATCGCTTTTTCCGACATTCCCGGCTCAATTCTGGCTGCTACTTCATTAAAAACCTGGTCGCTGTACGAAACAGCAGTACGAATATGCTCGATTTCAACTTCGTCCTTATGCAGCCTGAATTCGGTCAGGACAGGACTGACATCATGAAATTCAGCCATCTGGCGACAATTTCTAAGCTTGTGATCAAAACCGAGTGTAATTTGATCTTTTTCCACGCCCAGCACTTTAAAATTACCAAGCGCTTTTTTTAAAACATCAGCTGGTTCATCTTCGTCTACATAAAGAACCTTGCTAACTTCAGATTCGAGAGGTAGTTCCTTGTCAACATTGGGTAAAACAAAACTACACTCGCCACTACCACCATCAAGGACTAAAAGAAAAAGGCGCTCGTACGGAACAACCCTGATTCCAGTCAGGTAGCATATATTTTGTGGTTTGATAATTACAGCTTTGTCAATCTTGTGGTTAACAATGTGATTGAGAACTCTTCTTCGTCTTTTGCTGA
>CAZCHW010000075.1:0-8281 GCA_964498375.1 uncultured Syntrophomonadaceae bacterium
TAGATCGGCACAAAGGAATTTTTATCCAGCACAGGTTGTTTCATGGGTCCTCCAGTTTGCAAGTAAAACGGGTTAACCTTATCTTAATCTTAACGGCTGAAAGAACAATAATCAATACGCTGGGAATTTCAATTTATAAAAGGAAGCCGACATTTTTAAACCATGTAATGCCGGCTTGTCTGCTACCATATATCATATACAATTTAGATTCACTAAGGTGAGTAAAGTTATTTTTGTTTAACCGAACTCGTGAACAGCCTCAATCCAGGCATCGACCAATTCCGGTTTGGCTTCATCCATAACCGATGAAACGGTCATGATCAGACCTTGTTTATTGAAAATGTCTATTACTTCTTTGGTCCTCTGGCGCACGGATTCTACAGTGCCGGTTTGTAGCATCGAAGCAGGCATTCCTCCGGCAACACAGAGGTTATCGCTTAATTTATCATGCAGGAGTTGCATATCGGAACGATCAAACCAGCCAATACATTTACCGGCCGGTAGTTCTTTCAGGTAATCTACACGCTGTTCATATTTGCCTTCAAAGAAGGGCATCGGGACAAGACCGGCATCAACCAGATCATTGATCAGTTGTTTCAGCAGAGGCCAGTAGAATTTTTCAAATTGCTGCGGTGACATAAAACCATCTGCCCCACGATGGAGTGGAATAAAAATTTGCTTGTTTCCAGTGGCCTGAGCCACGTTAACAGCACTGCCAAGCATCAGCGGGTAAAATCTTTCCATCGCCGCAATGAGCTTGTCGGGCACCTGAAACATGTCGAGCATGGTTCCGCGCATGCCTCTGAGCATGTCAGAAATCAGGTCATAGGGATGCAGGGTAGGAGCAGCACAGGCGCAAACCTGGCCCTCTTCCGCAAACTGGGCATGAAACTGCCCTACTTTGCCGGCATAATTCATGGCATGTTTGGACATTTCCATCAGGCGCTGCAGAGCTTCTAATACGTTTGGATTAGCCATAGCCATTCCGTAAACAGGGGTTCCGTAACAGCCTAGAGCTAAGCTTTGCAACGGTGGCAGTTGGGCAAAGCCTTCTAAATTCTTAAATATTCGTGGAATAAATACTCGAAGCAGGAAATCTGAAGGATCAGCAAGCAGGTGGTCATATTCACTCTGCAGCATATACTCGCCTTCAACAAATTGGAACGGGGTATTGTCGGGAAGGGTGCCACCTGGCCATTTCATTGCCACAGTGCCAAGGATATCATGAACCTGGCCTGCTCCAATCACAGGCGCATCAATCATGAAATACATATCCGGGTCAGTTTTAAGGATGAATTTCCTGTTTGCTTCAATCCAGGCATCAACATCATAATATGCGTCCTTGTAGGTTAAACCTTCAGTGCGGGCAGGCAGGTTGTTTTGCACAAAAAAGAACGGCACCCGGTCTGGTTTTTGCAAGGCTATTGCATCATCAATCCTCTTTTTCTTCTGTTCATATTTATCATTCATCCTCACTACCTCCCCATCCATTGATTTGCTAAAGTAACAGCATCCATGGCTGTTTCACCGTAGGCGTCAGCACCAGCGTAACCGGCAACATCTTCAGTTACTGTTCCACCGCCGATCATTATTTTAACTTGATCGCGCAAGCCGGCTTCTTTAATCTTGGCAATGGTGTCTTTCATGGCATCAAAAGTTCTTGTTAAGAAACCACTCATGCCAATAATGTCTGGTTTTTCTGTTTTGATTGCCTCGATAAATTTTTCAATTGGCACATCAACACCCAGGTCTACCACTTCGTAGTTATTGGTTTCCAGGACAAAGATTACTATGTCTTTCCCGATATCATGAATATCACCAAAGACCGTGCCAAATAGTACCTTTCCTTTTTTCTCGCCCTGATCCTGCCCTTCAATCAATGATGGTTTGATAATTTCGGTAATTTGCTTAAGAATTTCGCCACCCATGATTAACTCGGGCAAAAAATATTCTTCTTTCTCGAAGAGCTTACCAACCTCCTCCATTGCTGCCTGGCAGTCGGCGAGGATTGAGTTGGCATCAACTCCCTGTTCAAGCAATTCATTAGTAATTTTTAAGGCATTTTCGCTATCCATCCCCACTATTGCTTTAACTAATTCTGTGGCCATAATAAAACCTCCTTCGCTCATATGGTATGCTGTCTATACAACATATCACAAGCATACCAACGCTTGAATTGTTTGTCAAGTTTAAATTCTTTAAATTAATTAACTTCCCTTGTCCTTGTTAAACAATTACAAATCAGTTATTTAACAGTTTAATTTGACGTAATCCCTCTCCACCAAAGTTAACTCTGAAAGCCTTAAACTTGTGAACCCGGCCTGACCGGCCTTTTCGAGGATAACCAACAACTCTGGGTCATTAGGACTGTCATACACTGAAGCCCTGTCCAGCTTAACACTGATACACTGCCCGGCTTGATCAAAACGGATGTAACCTTCATTTGCTTTTACGGTGTAAAGTTTGATTGTCATTACATACTACCCCTTTAGTGTGATTAGCCCTGGTTAAGTTAGGAAAACAGCACCCGGCCTTTTTTACTTTAGCCCTCTGAGTGTTTTGAGCTTTGCAGGTAATTCTTTCAATAAGAAGCCGGTTACTTAAAAAAACTAGCCAGAGAACCGTCCCCTGGCTAGTTGGGTAGGTAGTGGTTGAGTTTGGCCAGGCCAGTTTCCGGGTTTTGGTTTTGACTTTTTACCCAGGCGTGAAACTTTGCCAAAGCCTGGCCCGATTTAATGATTTCAGCTGATAAGTGGCAACCTTCCCTGATATCAGTTGCCGATCCGGCAGTATATAGTATTAAACCGGCATTTAGAGCAACAATGTCACTACGGCTCGCCGTTTCCTGTCCGGCCAGCAGTCTGATCATCCGGCCGCTTTCTTCCTGCAGGGAAGCAGCCGGTTTTAGTTCATCAATATCTGCCTCGGGGAGCCCAACATCCCGGGGATAAAAAGAATAATTGGTGACTGTGCCATCATCGTGTAATTCTGAAACATAGGTTTCACCGGCAGTTGATGCTTCATCCATGCTGAGCCGGCCATCTCCGACCAGACCGTTTACCACTACTGCCCGCTGGTAGCCAATTTCACGCATGATATGAGGAGTGTGTTCGAGCAGGTCACCACAGTATACCCCCCTGACCCCGTATGCAGGCAGAGCGGGATTGGCCAGGGAAGCAGCAATGTTTAGCACTGTACCGAAAGATATCTGGGATAAAATACGGCCGAGAGCTGCCGGGTGAATCTTCGGGCTCATCCCGTTAAAGAGACCGATCCCGATCTCTTCTATACTTTTTACCACCAGCTCTGGTGCGCATTCTACGTCAATACCCAGCTCTTCCAGCAGATCTACCGTTCCACAGGATGAAGTGATTGCCCTGGCTCCGTGCCTGGCTATTTTTACCCCTGCTACGGCAGCGACAATTGAAGCGGCGGTGCTGATATTAAAAGTTTTAAAGGAATCCCGGCCGGTTCCACAATTATCCAGCAGGGGAGCCCCACAGGTGTTCGGTTTCACCTTAACCGTGTCAAGGTGGAACAGGGCTTCCCAGACACCGGCTATTTCTGCCGCTGTCTCTCCCTTGGCAGCCAGGGCGGCGAGAAATGCACCCTGGTGCATATCAGTCTGACCGTTGGCAAGGATCTCTTCGAACATAGCCCGGCATTCTTTCCGCGATAGATTTTCCTTTTGGATCAGCCGGCCAATTACCTGCCCAAATTGTTTGTGATCAATATCCATCTTTATCTTAACCTCCCGGTTAGAATTGGGTAACCATTACCGAAATTTCTGACTGATTTTTTACCATCAACAGACCCTCACGCAGCTCAGGCAAAGCTATTTCCCGGGTAATGAGCGGGCGAACATCAACTATTCGATTGCCAATTAAATTGAGCGCGGCATTATTTTGACGCAAGGAAGAACCGTAAGAACCCTTAACCGTTAGCTCTTTATAGTGAATCAGGTTTAAATTTAATTCTTCTGTTGGTAATCCGACCAGGCCGCTGAAGAAACCGAGCCGGCCTCTTTTGCCAAGCAGCTGAATTGCTGAGCCAAGTACTTTTGGCAGGGGGCTGCAGGGAATGGCCAGATCGGGTTTGCAGTTGTTGTTGATGGTGAGAATTTTTTGTTCAACCCAGGGATCGTATGGATCTAATGTATGAATGAGCCCGAGTTTAGCTGCAAAAGCGCGGCGTTCTTGATCAGGCTCAAGTATTATCACCTGTCCGGCGCCTTTTAAGCGAGCAAGCAGCGCGGTCAACAGGCCGAAGCGCCCTGCCCCGAAAACCAGGACTGTTTCGCCGGCCATTAAGGCCAAACTTTCCAACATATTCAGGCAACAGGAAAGCGGCTCGGTCATAGCGGCTTCGGCAAAACTAACCGGCCCGGGAATCTGTTGCACTACCCCGTTTTCCACTCCCCGGGGCGGAATCTTCAGGTACCCGGAGAACCCGCCGTCACAATTGAAGCCAATAATCTGCAAATCGTCACACATGTTGTCGAACCCATTGAGACAATAGCTGCACCGGCCGCAACTAAGTCCCGGATAAATCTGAACATGGCTGCCCGGCTCCAGGCCCTGTTTGTTCTCGCCAATCGAGAGCACTACTCCTGCAATTTCATGGCCGAGAACCCGGGGCAGGCGCAAATCGCGCTGCCCTAAAAAGTAGCACTTCAAATCTGTGCGGCAAATTCCACAGGCTTCAACTTTTATTACCGCACCTCCATCGTCGTTTCTGGGCATTTTGATTTCCCGATGTACCAACTTTACAGTGTCTTCCAGGCAAATTTCCTTCACAACATCACCTCCATATTTGTCGGAGCATACAAAAAGTCCGCGCTGTTTAAGCGCGGACTTTCCATCATCCATTCGCCAGAGTTAGCCTTCACCACGAAAGCGAACCGACATTTTCAGGCAGGTCTCCTGACTCGGCATCATTGCCGGACGCCGCCTTCCCCTTCCATATGTCTCTGAAAGAGTGGCACCAGTGGCGTCGGCTCTGCCTCACAGTGGCGGGCCCGTTTAGGATTATCACCTAATTCCCTATTATCCCCCGGCAGGGGCACCTGAAAACAAACACTTATATTTTCTTACATTTTATCATTCGCTTCCTGTTAAATCAAGCAATTTGCCTACCAGCGGAATATGGCCGCAACCGGACTTGTGTCAACCTGCAGCTCAGGGCCAGCGGTGTAAACGTTGCCGTTGGTTAAAAATGTTTCTGTCACAGCAAGATCAATTAAATCTTCATTGCCTGATCGGGGAGCCTCATCTAAAACCACTTTTTCACTGTCCCGATCATAGCTGCCCCACTGTTGGATACCGACAGTAACAAAGATATCGCTGATGCGTCCGTAAAATGCAGCGGTTACAATTTCTTCAATGGTGTTTGAGGTTTTCCCGGTACCCTTCAACTCAAGGTAAAGCGCTTTGGCCTCTTCCTGTTTTTGCCTGAAATAGGGGCTCACTATCTCCCAGGCTTTCTTATGTAAGTCCTGGGCATTAATATTTTCATAGTTACCCTTAATAAAACCATCCAGCAGCAGCGGGTATTTACTCGCTTCACGGTAGAGCGGGTAAAGATAGTCTACACAGGCCAGGAGCAGTGGGGCATTCCGATCTCCGAGGACATCCAACAGTTCACGATCGATAAAACGGAAGTATTTTAAAAGCCTTTCTCGCTGGATGCTGTCGATTTCACCGCCGTGACCAAAATAGATGGCAGATCTCCCTCCGCCTGTATCGGGCAGACCGGTATGATACTGTAGATGCTGCTCGGGAAGTTCATCACCGAACTCCCTTTCAAAACGTTCAACTACCTGGCTTAGATCCATTTCCTCAACCAAGGCCCTGGTCCCGCGCAGCAGGCGGGCGTCATTCTGGCTGATTGCCAGAAGATAGAATTGCCCGTCCGAGGCTAACAGTGAAAATAAAGGTTTTAAATGCAAGGAATTTCCGGTAAAAGTCATTTCCTCAAATTGCAACGGGAGACGAAAAACCCTGGTGAATCCTTCTGCCAGGAAGTAAGCCAGACCATCACTTTGCGAAGCCCAAAAAATACTCTCGCCAATTAATTGCCGGGCCGGGCTGAGCAGGGCTGCTCTTTCCCGGTTATCCAGACCCATTTCGGCAAGCTGCTCTTCAGTTCGATCCAGCAGTGATTTAAACCGAACTGAATTCTCCTTTGCCTTTTCCCTCCCTTTTACTGTAGGCATGTAAATTGACACGCATGGCCCTTTACCTCTCTGCTTTAACAAAAGTTCAATCGACTCTCTGTTCAGCAGTTCCATAGCTGTAATTCCCCCTTATTAATATTTTGATCACAACCGGGCATCTTGTCAAATATTAAGGGTCAACACATTGATTGCTCTTTAGTAAGGGAGGCTAATCAGAAATGACAACCCGCCTTCCGTTGATGTGCATACATCGATACTGCCATGGTGACGGTTGACTATAATATCGCGAGCAATCGCCAGCCCCTGCCCTGTCCCCTGATCTGCTTTTTTAGTGGTGAAGAATGGATCAAAAATTCTATCCATCAATTGATCGGGAAGTCCAACCCCGTTATCAGTAATTTCTATATTGACCCTGCCATTTGAAGCATTGGTGTTCAAGTCAATTTTACCTCTTTTGTATTTTCCTGCTGCAATTGCCTCTTTAACTGCATATACTGCATTGACAATCATGCCCAGAAACACCTGGTGTAACAAATCAATCGCGCATTCCACCTGGGGCAAATCGGGGTCGAGGTTTAGTATAAAATCGGCGCTGTTTTTCCATTCACTTCGCGATACCACCAAGCAGTTTACTATAGCCCTGTTGATGTCGGCAGGTTCTTTCCCTGCTTCACCCGAATGAGCCATGCCTCGCAAAGCCCTGATCAGCCGGGTAACCCGTTCGATCCCTTCACTCGCCTGGCTAACCGCCTCAGGTAATTCTTGCAGGTAGCGACGGATCTCTTGATCGGCCAAAAAACTACTTAACTCTGCAACCAGGGGATGGCCGCTTAATCCGGGATCGCTTAGAATCCCTTCATGTAAGCTGTTCAACCGGCTAATCCGTTCAAAGGCTTCGGCAAAATAGTAGATATTGTCTCCGATGTATTGCAGGGGAGTATTGATTTCATGAGCTATCCCTGCAGTCATCTGCCCAATTAACTGCAGTTTTTTGTCTAAAGCCTGCTGTGCTTCAAGCTGGAGTCTTTTTGTTATATCCCGGAAGACGATCACATAGCCGTTAACCTGACTGCTGCCAGAGCGTATCGGCGATGTTTTCACCTCCAGGTAGACCCGCTGGTTGTTTTTGTTCACCATGACCAGGGGTAAATTTAAAGAATCGATCATATTGTCTTCAAGTAAGAGGGATAAGAGATCTTCAACCCGGTTTGCACCACGTGGATCGAGCAGCGGCATAACCTGGCGAAGCTCTTTTCCCACTGCTTTCAAGCGATTCCAACCGGTTAATTCTGCTGCATGATTGTTAAGCATGATAATGCATAACCTAGGGTCTACAACAATTAATCCTTCGCTGATGTTGTGCAGGGTCACGCTGAGCAACTCTTTTTCTGCTGCCAGAGACTGCTCGTAGCGTGAATTGATTATCGCATTGCTTGTAATTACGGCTAATATCTTTAACAGGGCAATTTCTTCATTTGTCCATGTTTTAAAAGTTTTAACCGAATCAAAACCAATAAAACCAATCAGCCTATCCCCTGTGGTGACCGGTACTGCGAGGAGCGATTTGATCTTTTGTGTCTTAAATATATCTTGTTCAGTTATTGCCTCTTCAGGCATTTCGTCAACCCTGGGTATACTGACTAGCTGCTTACCCTGAAGATTATCCATCCACCAGCCAACCTTGTCTACAGGAATATTCTGCAGCATTTCCAGCTGTGGGCTGATCCCCGCCGAGCACCATTCATGGGTATTGCTGATGAACTTTCTGTCCTCTGACAATAGAAACAGGTAACTGCGGTCAACCTGGTTAAATTTACCAGCCTGGGTTAGCAGATCATTAATAGCCCGGTCAACCTGATCAGGTAATAGTTCTAAAATATGAGTGGCAAGTTCAGAAACCATCTTTTCCAGTTCCAGCTGATATAGCAAGGTATTTTCAAGCGTTTTCCGCTCGCAGATCTCGTTCTGGAGAACTTTATTTATAGTTTTCAACGCGGCGGTCCGCTGAGCGACCGTTTGCTCCAGGTTTTCTTGTAAACAGATTAGCTTATTCTTTTCTTCAACCTCTTCAGTTATATCCATGGCCATCCCAAGAATAATTCTTTC
>CAZCHW010000076.1:0-8207 GCA_964498375.1 uncultured Syntrophomonadaceae bacterium
GCCAGCGTTCGTCCTGAGCCAGGATCAAACTCTCCAGTTCATATCTCTACAAACTTAAAAAAGTTTCCTAACTCTTAAACAATCACTGATCACAAGGTCTCTTCCGAGACCCACTTCCTCACTCAGTTTTCAAAGAACAGCTTGTATCTCCTCGTTTAGTGCAAGAATTATGATAGCACAGGCTTCCTACCCTGTCAAGAAGAACTGCTGCTTTTTATTTAAGAAAGTGCGTTTGTCTTTCAATATCAACCGGGAGGCCTTTAAACAAAGGCCTCCCGGTTGCTTAACCCATAATTACAGATATTACTATTCTTAATGTTACAGTTTTTTTACCAGTTGTTCAAGGTTAAGCTCTTTTAATTTGTCTGGCAGAGGCATCCCTGTTTCTTCATCCCAACCACTTACTTTATAGTAATTTTTGACCATTTGCTTGTAGTTAACGGTTATTCCAGCCAGGGGGCCATCGTTTAAGGGAGGATCGCCAAAAGCCCTGCGTGGTACAGCTTTATCGTCGACAAATTGCAGTCCCTCACGGGCATTAAAAGCCTGACGACAGGTTGCGATTCTTTCACCTGCTCGCAGGAAATCTTCCATGGTAAAGCTTAAGCCGGTTGCAGCATTAAAAAAGCTGAGAATGTCTTCGGCAGTAAAAATAAAGAACCCAAAAAGACAAAGCCCCGCACTGCTAGCAGCATGATAAAAATTTGCTGAATTTTTATGGGCTATCCCATATTCTATTTGGTCAAACTCTTTGAAATCTGGAAGCTTCAGTCCACTGGGAGCAAAAGTAGTTGATCCCTGGGTATGTCTTGCCGGAGTAGCATCAGCCAGATATGCTGTTGCCAACCCTTTGCCCCAGCGGGGATCGTGCATTGGCAGGGCCTCACCCCTGATATGCATGGCCCAGTCTTCAGTACCCTGCTTAAGCTCAGCTGTGGTTTTCGCCAAACCATCGCCCAGCAGTTTACCAACTCCTTCACCGCAGGCGATCATTTCAGTCAGTTTCACAGCTGCATCAGCGGCGCCCCAGGTTAAATCAAGCCCGTTAAGATCGGCAGAACTAAGGACATTTTTCTCATAAGCTTCCATACAAAATGCCACTGCTGCACCGGTAGAGATAGTATCAATTCCATAGCGGTTGCATATATCATTAATTTTAATTAATGATTCAACGTCGTCGTTCAGGCACATGGTTCCAAATGCGCCGAGTGTTTCATATTCTATTTTTGCGGAATTTTCGGTTTGATACTTGCCAGACTTAACTGTTAATGTTCCACCACAGGCAACCGGACACTTATAACAACCATAACGTTTAGTTTGGTACTTAATTACATTTTCATCACTAATATTAGCGGCAGTTTTAAAATCAACAGCCCCGGAGCCGGCCCAATTCTTCACCGGCGCATCTCCTGTCTCGTTTGCAGAAATTAATAAACCGCAGGTTCCGTATCGATTCAGCAAACCTCCCAGGCCCTCACGCGCTGCCGGCAAACAGGCTTTACGTAACTTGCTCACCCTTTCAGGATCAGCAACTTCAATCTTTCCTGAACCTTTGACAACAACGGCTTTAAGGTTTTTAGAACCCATCACCGCACCCAGTCCGCCCCTGGCACAAATCCGGGCATCGTAGGTTACGATTCCCGAGGTTAAAGCACTTCTTTCACCTGCAGGGCCAATGAAAGCAGCATCTGTATCCTCGCCATACTCTGCTTTGAGCATATTTTCAGTTTCCACTGTATCCTTGCCCCAAAGAAAAGATGCATCTGATATTGTTACCTTTCCATCCTCTACCAGGAGCATCACCCTCTCTTTTGCGATGCCCTCGATAAATACAGCGTCAAAACCGGCCCGTTTCAAGTGATAGCCAAATCGACCACCTGCATTTGAATCACACCACATCCCGGTCAGCGGAGACTTTGCGACAGCCATAAACCTTGAACCGATCAACGCTTCTGTGCCGGTCAGCGGACCTGTTATGAGCCCTAAAATATTTTCAGGTCCCAGGGGGTCAGTGTCTTTATCAAGCCGTTCGTATAAATATTTAGCCCCCAGGCCATATCCACCGATGTATTCATATGCATCTTCAGAGGAAAGCTCTTCAACCCTCGAAGATCCTTGTTCTAAATTTACCCATAGAATTTTTCCAACATAACCGCCCGCAGGCATTTATCTTCCTCCTTGTTCAACTTCCGATGAAGCTTTCGGTGACTGCAACCAGGAATACAGTTTTCGTTTCTGTTTTATTTTCGAAAGCGTGTGCTATGCCACTGTTAAAACAGCCGCTGTCTCCCTCGTTGAGCACAAACTCTTTATCGCCAATCGATAGATTAAGCTGCCCTTCAAGCACTATAAAATATTCTTCACCTTTATGTTTAAAAGTTGTATCGATCTTCTCTTTATAAACCTTTGGTGGTACTTCTATTAATAAAAATTCAATTTTATTCTTCAGACTGGTGGTGAGGAGATTATAAATGACAGGTGACCCGGGCAGGATAATTTTTTTCCGGTGATCTCGCCGGACAATAATATCTTCTTCGTTAATTTCATCACTTTCTAACTGAAAAAGCTCCGTGATTGGTATTTCCAGCACTGCCGCAATCTTTTCAAGCGTGGTTAAAGAGGGTAGCACCTCGCCTCTTTCGACTTGACTGATCAGGCTTTTCGATACACCAACCCGGTCGGACAGATCCTGCATGGTCATTTTTTTCGAACGGCGAATTTTTCTGATTGCAATTCCCGGTACAGACATTCGATCCCTCCGTTACCTTAAATAGTACTTATTTGACAGCAAAAGAAGTTAGACTCCAATTATTATACTATGAAAAAGAGGGAAAATTCGCTTCATCAGAAATTTGCAGAAATTAAAAATACAGGTATCAGGCAGTCTCTTTTTAATAAAAAGAGACTGCCTGACTTATGCCTTATGAAGCCTGTTTGTTCTCAGCCAGTTCGGCAAATTTCAGGATTGAGCCGTCTGTAGCCCTAAGGGGCTGAGGCGGATTCTTCTTAGCCGTGGCTAAAGAAACCACTACCATAACTGCTCCTGCCAGGATTCCTGGTCCAAGTGTCCATAACCATTCCGGCTCTGGATAGAAAGTACCGGAGGAGATCAACCAGACCAGGGCAATTACCAGACCAGTGCACATACCCCAAACCGCTCCAAGCGAATTGGAGTGTTTCCAGTAGACCCCAAGAATAAGGGGGAAAAATAGAATATGGAATAGCAGCTGAAAACCAATGATCAACAGATCATACATGACCGGCCAGCTTAGTCCAATAATTAATGAAAGAACTGTAAAAACCAGAACACAGATCCTGGTGGCAAAAACAAGACCCATATCGGACATAGATTTACCGGAATACTTCTCGTAGGCCGGTTTAACGATATCATTGCTCATAACCGCTGCGGTAGCAAAAACAGCCGAGTCACCCGACGACATCACCGCACCCATCAGGGAAGCAATAAATATTCCGGCTGGAATAGGATGCAGCACAATCTTTGAAATGAGCAAAATAATTTTTTCACTGTCTGCTGCAATAACACCAGCATCAAGAACTCCCTGGCCAACCAGGGCAATTCCGGCAAACCCAAGGTAAATTGGAATCAGACCAAGCACCCAGTAACCTCCCCCGGAGGTGACAGATGCGACCGAGGCAATTTTACCGGTTTTCGCAACAATTGCGCGCTGGTACAGGTCAGGACCTGCCATAGTACCAAGACCTACACCAAGCAAGGCGCCCCACCACCACAGCCAGTAGTTTAAGCCTGCACCCTTAGCCGGGAAGAAATCAAAGTGAGTTGCTGGAGTTGCTTCCACAACAGCGCTCCAGCCACCGGCCAAATTTATAGCCAGCGGGAATATTATGATAAGGCCAGTCAATACCAGTCCAATCTGAAACAGGTCAGTCCAGGCAACAGCAAGAATACCACCCATTACAGTATAAACCAATATAATTGCTGCACCGACCAAGATCGACACGGTATAGTCCCAACCCAGGACGACTTCAAAAATTTTGCCCATCGCCACCATCTGAACAGCCGACCACAGAGCATATGTTGGCACCATGACCACACCAGAATAGCGGGCGGCCCACTCACCGTAGCGGCAGGAAAAGAATTGGGCCAAAGTGTTTACTTTAGCATCGTGAACTATTTTCATTAAAAATAGCCCGGCCAGAACCAGGGTTAAGCCGGCACCGTACGGGTCATAGATTACTGCATGGAAACCGCCGTGATAGGCTGCACCGGAACCACCGAGCACAGTCCCACCGCACCACCAGGTTGCAAACAAAGTAGCTGTCACCAGCCAGAGTGGCATATTACGACCACCAGCCAGATAATCCTCACTGCCTTTAATACGCTTTGAAATTATATAACCAACAGCTAATAAACCGATAAGATAAATGATGATAGTAGTAACTACAACACTGTTAGTTTCCATTTTTTGCCTCCTTGTGATCGGGGCATACCTGTCGCCATAAAGCGGCAGACAGCTCCTTACTTACCATTGCATGGTTTCAGGTTAACTCAGGTTTTTCTTAATTGTCGACAACACATCTTCACTCCGGTTTAAAGTCTCATCGATATCTTCTTCGGTGTGGGCAGCTGAAATGGAATATTCTTCAAACCAACCGCTACCCATTGGAATCACCCCCTTGCTAAGCATTCCGTACCAGTACTCGCTCCACATTTGTTTATCGCATTTGTTAGCCTGGCGGTAAGTGTGGGGTTTTTCCGGCACAAATTGAATACCACCCAACGGTCCTTCAATAGTTACACAAGCAGGAAGACCAAGGCGGTTAATGATCGACTCAAGGCCTTCTGCATATTTAAGGCTCAGCCGATCCATTTCTTCGTATTTTTCAGGAGTTAATACTTTGGTTAAACAGGCTAAACCGGCTTCAGCTGTCAATGGGTTGGCATTGTAGGTGCCGAAGTGCACAGCCGGGCCAAGCGGGGTTATCATCTTCATTAAATCTCTGCGGCCACCAAACGCGCCAAGTGGTGTCCCACCACCGATTGCCTTGGCCAGGGTCACCAGGTCAGGCTCAATTCCGTATTTTTCAACTCCGCCGCCGGGAGCAATCCTGGCACCAATTTTTACTTCATCCATGATCAGCAGAACGTTATACTTTCTGGTTAATTCCCGAACAGCCTGCAGGTAACCGGGATCAGGGGGAATTACACCGCCGTTAGTCATGCAGGGCTCGAGAATAAAGCAGGCAATTTCTCCTTCATGCTTTTTAAGTTGGTATTCAAGACTCTCCAGGTGGTTAAACTGAACTATGTAGGTATGCTCTGTTGAACCTGAGGGAACTCCCGCGCTTTCTACTACAGTTGAAGGCATCCAGGCTGGTCCGGCAGCTGTGTCAGTCGGAACTCCGGTCGAAGCCAGAAGTGTGTCGCTTGCTCCGTGATAGGCCCCTTCGACCTTGAGGACACCCATCTTCTTCGTTGCCGCCCGGGCCAGGCGTACTGCATACATGGTTGACTCTACACCGGACTGGGTGAAACGAATCATGTCAATTACCGGGTAGCGCCGCTGGATTTCTTCAGCCAGTAAAGTAGCTGCCTCACATGGCAACCCGTAAAGCGCTCCCTTGTAAGCCTGTTTACTGATTGCTTCCGCGATAACTTCGTTGCCATGGCCTGCAACCATCGCGGCGTAACACATACAGTAGTCAATATATTCGTTACCGTCCATGTCCCAAACCCGCGATCCTTTGCTATCCTTAATGTACACCGGATAGGGAGCCCAATACTGAATAGCACTCCCTACTCCGCCCGGAATAATGGCACTGGCTCGCTTGGCAGCCTGGGCCGTTTTGGGCGTTTTCTTCACATACTCATCGTAAAAACTCATTTTCTTGCCTCCCCGTGTCAATATTAGGTTAACTTATGTTTAGTATAACTGTACATTCTTAATTGGTCAACGTTAAATCTAATCTTCAGATAATTGCCATTATGGCTTCTTTCATAAATTTAATTCTTCCACTCTATTGGGCAGGACATTGCCTTTAAATGCCTAACCATAATCTTAAGGGAGGTGGGAAAATGGCTGATCAGGAGAAAAATGCTTTTGCAGTTAGCAAGCCTGGTTTTGACAGTATAAATGAAACAATTGAGACTACCCTTGGTGACATTCAGGTCCGTGGCCCGTTAGAGCCTTCAAGTTTAAACACGTTGAAGCTCTCGGAGGGTTTAAATTTTTTCAGACCTGCCAGACGACAGCATCTGGCTTTAGTGGAACTGGCCGGCCAGGATGACGGCCTGGTTTTTGTTGCTTCAATAGCCCACAAAATTGTATCTTATGTTTCCTTCCAGAAACCTGATTATCCCTGGTGGCAGGATCGCTGCTTACCGGAAGTTATTGAACTCGGGGGTCTTGAAACCGACTTGTCCTGGCGAAAAATGGGTATAACTACAACTTTGCTTGATTATATTTTTAATAACCCCAAATTTACTTATTTTGAAGATTTCATTGTCATCGCAGTACAGTTTGTTCAGAGCTGGGATTTAAATAATACAGGCCTTGCTCCCTGGGCTTACCGGGAATTTATGCTGAAGCTGTTTGGCAAATATGGATTTACCACCTGGGAAACAATTGATCCTGAAGTTCGTGAACACCCTTGCAACCTGCTGCTAGCCCGAATTGGGGAAAAGATAGATCGTTCCTGTATAACTGCATTTTCCTATTCGTGCCTGGGCACCCAGCTTCCCTGAGATATTAAGGGAATGTTTTAGACAGAATTAAAGAGATATTTTTGTTCAGATTACAGCAACGATAATTAGCATATTTGACTGAATCTTGCAGGAATTGTGTTTTTTTAAGGGAAATGGTAATATATTTGATAACAATTATTTCATTAACTTAAGGAGGCGCTGCATATGACAGATACAAACCATGGAGATTTTTTTAGCGATGAACATTTAAAACCTTTTCTGCCCGGCCAGGATTTTATCAATAAAGCCCGGGTATCTGACAACAGAATGTACGAGCAAGCTGCCGGGGACCGGCTTGGCTTTTGGAGCGAAATGGCTGAAAACCTGGATTGGTCTGAAAAATGGGATCAACTGCTGGACGATCAAACCCCCCCCTACTATAAATGGTTCGTAAACGGAAAACTCAACGTTTCGGCAAACTGCCTTGATCGACATGTCAATAATGGCCTTGGCAGTAAACTTGCGCTGGTTTTTGAAGGAGAAGAAGGCGATTCAGTTAAATTTACCTATGCTGAATTATTGGAAGAAGTCTGTAAGTTCAGCAACGTCCTGGACAGCCTGGGGATTAAAAAGGGTGATGCAGTAACAATCTGGATGCCCATGGTTCCTGAAGCGATTATTGCCATGCTGGCCTGTACACGCATCGGGGCCATGCACAGCGTTGTCTTTGGCGGTTTTAGTCCGGAAGCACTGAAAGACCGGATCCTGGATTCCAAATCCAAAGTTTTGGTTACTGCAGACGGCGCGTATCGCCGGGGTAAGGAAATTCCCATGCTCGGCGCAGCAGACGAAGCCCTTGAACAATGCCACAGCATAGAAAAAGTGGTCATAGTTGAAAGAACCGGTACACAATATCAACCTAAACCGGAACGTGACCTTCTCTGGAAAGACCTGATGAAAGAAGCCGATTCGCAGTTTGATCCGGTGGTCATGGATGCTGAGGATCCACTCTTTATTTTATACAGCAGCGGAACCACAGGAAAACCAAAGGGCATTTTGCACACCACCGGGGGTTACCTGGTTGGCGTAAATAGCACATTCCGGTATGTCTTCGATCACCAGGCCGACGACTTTTACTGGTGCACCGCTGATATCGGCTGGATAACCGGACACAGTTACATAGTCTATGGGCCGCTCTCGAACGGCAGCACAACCTTTATTTACGAAGGAACTCCCGATTATCCTGCGCGAGATCGTTTCTGGGAGTTAATTGAAAAGTATAAGATTACTGTGTTCTACACGGCACCGACTGCAATCAGATCTTTTATGCGCTGGGGCAACCATATTCCTGCTCGACGCGATCTTTCCAGCCTGCGGTTGCTCGGTTCGGTAGGGGAGCCGATAAACCCGGAAGCCTGGGTCTGGTACCATGAGCATATCGGCAAAGGCAATTGTCCCATCGTTGATACCTGGTGGCAAACCGAAACGGGGATGATCATGATCACCCCCTTACCCGGTGTGACACCTCTTAAACCTGGCTCTG
>CAZCHW010000077.1:0-8120 GCA_964498375.1 uncultured Syntrophomonadaceae bacterium
ACGGTGTGCCCGTGCGGATGGCTCTGCTCGCCCTGGTTAAGGGTTGCGTACGCTAAAAAATTTTAAGTTTAATGGTATACATTTATCGTAGATGGTATGCAATATCATCAGTGAGATATTTCTCAATAAATTAAACGAAGGAGCGCTCAGCGAAAATATGGCGAGTAATAAAAGAATATTATTGTCAAAAACGGGTTTGGATGGCCACGACAAAGGTGTTAAGCTGGTTGCGCTTGCATTACGGGATGCCGGATTCGAGGTAATTTACCTCGGACTTAGACAGACTGCGAAAAGCATCGTGCAGGCAGCGATTGAAGAAAATGTTGACTACGTAGGATTGAGTATTTTATCCGGCACTCATCTAAATTTTACTAAAAAAGTGATTGAGTTAATGCAAGAATACCAGGATGAAAAACTACCAGCAATAATTGTAGGTGGAATCATCCCCTATAAAGATATTAAAAAGTTAAAAGAACTTGGTGTAAGACACGTTTTCCCTGTTGGCACCAGCTTTGAAGAGATTATTGAAGCACTAAAACAAGAGAGCAATTAGGAGGTTAATAATTGTGACGTTTGATGATAAAGATAGAAAGTATACAGCTTCAGGCTTAACTATAAAAGAATGTTACGAACACCAGGATGTAAAAGACTTAGATTTACCAGATAAATTAGGTAATCCCGGCGAGTATCCTTTTACCCGCGGGGTCTACAATACGATGTATCGTCAAAGATTATGGACGATGCGGCAATATGCTGGTTTTGGAACAGCAGAAGACTCAAACAAGCATTTCAAATACCTGTTGTCGCAAGGACAAACCGGATTAAGCGTTGCCCTGGATTTGCCGACTCAGATCGGTTTTGATTCTGATGATTCAATTGCAGAAGATGATGTTGGGCGAGTAGGGGTTGCTATTGATTCGCTTGCAGATATGGAAAAACTGTTCGCGGGGATTCCATTAAACGAGATCAGCACAAACTTTACAATCAATTCAACTGCTTCAATTATTCTGGCAATGTATGTGGCACTGGCTGAAAAAACCGGATGTGCAATGTCGGATGTTCGTGGAACAGTACAAAACGATTTAATTAAAGAGTTTCTATCGAGAAACACTTTTATTTTTCCGGTAAAAGAATCAATCAGGTTAACCGGAGATATTATAGAATACTGTGCCAATTATTTACCAAAATTTAATCCAATTAGTGTGAGCGGTTACCATGTCAGAGAAATTGGTGCTAACGCAATTCAGGAAGTGGCCCTGACACTTTCAGCAGCTCTTGCCTATGTTGAAGAAATGCGCAGCAGAGGTATGGATGTTGATAGCTTTGCGCCACAGCTGAGCTTCCAGCTTGGAGCGAGTACTGACTTTTTTGAAGAAATTGCTAAATTCCGGGTTGCCAGACGCATGTGGGCTTCTATAATGAAGAATCGTTATAATGCGAAGAATCCGGCATCAATGAAATTACGGGTATTTTCAGGTGGAAACGGGATCAGCTTAACTGCCCAGGAACCTTTAAATAATATTATCCGTGGTACTCTCCAGTGCTTAATCGGAGTGCTTGGTGGAGCCCAGGCTATTCACGTGCCTGCCTATGATGAAGCTTATGCTATTCCTACTGCAGACTCTGCACTTTTATGCCTGCGAACTCAGCAGATTGTTGCCCTGGAAACAGGGATACCTAATACAGTTGATCCGCTAGGTGGTTCATACTACATGGAATCGTTATGTAATGAACTGGAAAAAGAAATTGTCTCAATGATGACAGCTATTGAAGAAGGCGGCGGGATCCTGGAAAGTCTTCAGAAAGGCGTAATTCAAAAAGAAATCATCCAGCAAGCCTATCAAACCGAACAAGCAATACATCATGGTGATAAGAAAGTTGTTGGGGTTAATATCTATAAACAGGACGATGGCAAAGAAGATAACCTTGATGTTTTTGAACAACCTGAGGGAGTTTTACAAAGCCAGGTTAAAGCAATTACACAGGTTAAATCGGAAAGAAATAACGATCTTGTTAAAGATAAGTTAAGTGCTTTGGAAAATAAAGCAAAAGATGGCAGCAATGTCATGCCGGCAATTGTAGAAGCGGTAAAAGTGTATGCAACTGTAGGGGAAATTACTAAGGTGCTGCGAAGTAGTTGGGGAGAATACCGGCAGCCTGAATTTTTATAATGAATAACAATTAATCAAAGTAAGGGGGACCTTGAAATATGAAACCTTTATCAGGATACAAGGTGCTGGATTTTACTCAATTTTTATCCGGCCCCTATTGTACTATGCTTTTAGGTGACTTAGGCGCAGAAGTGATCAAAGTTGAAAAACCGACAGACGGTGAAGTTTATCGAACCTACGGCCCTAAATTCATCAATGGTGTAAGTAGCAGCTTTATTGGCGTTAACCGGAATAAAAAAAGTATTGCCTTGAATTTAAAAAGTGAAGCTGCCAGGGAAATCATTCAGAGGCTGGTCAAAGAAGTTGATATTGTAGTGGAAAATTTCAAGGCCGGAACGATGGAAAAGCTTGGCCTGAGTTATGAGACATTAAAAGAGCACAATGACAAGCTGATTTACTGCTCGATTTCAGGGTTTGGACAAACGGGCCCTTATAAAAACCGCGGAGGGTTTGATCTTATTGTTCAGGGCATGTCCGGTATCATGAGTGTTACCGGTGAAGCAGATGGCCCGCCGGTTAAAGTGGGTTTCCCGATTTCTGACATGGGAGCATCTGTTTATGCAGCCGTGGCGATACTATCGGCTATTATCCACAGGGGAAAAACAGGGAAAGGGCAGTACCTTGATGTTTCCATGCTGGACGCAAGCTTGGCCTGGGCAACACTGCCGATTGCCAATTATTATGCAGACGGAGAAGTGCCGAACAGGCTCGGCTCAGCCAGTCCACAAAATGCTCCGTACCAAGCTTTTAAAACAAAAGACAGCTATATCAATGTTGGTACCGGTAACCAGCACTTGTGGGAAAAACTATGCCACATCTTAGATGTTGAATATCTTATAAAAGACAACCGTTTTACTGATAATGCCCTGAGAGTTAAAAATCAGTCTGAACTGGCCGGAATTCTTGAAAAGGAATTTGAAAAAAAAGATTCAACTCACTGGATAGAAGTTTTAAATGAGGCAGGCATCCCAACAGGCCCAATTTTTGATTTAAAGGAAGCGCTTGAAGATCCGCAAGTGGTTGACCGTGAAGTAATTATAACAGCAGATCACCCGGTTGCCGGGAAAGTAAAAATGATGGGGTTACCATTCAAATCAACAGCAGTTGATTTTAACCAGGCTACCGCCCCACCATTGCTGGGGGAAAATACTGCTGATGTCTTAAAATCACTGGGCGGATACAGCGCTGACGAAATCGATAAGCTAAAATCTGAGGGTGTAATTGGGGGAGAAAAATGAGTGACCTGGTAATCAAAAACGGCACCGTTGTTAATAGTCAATCAGTTTTTACAGGTGACATATTAATCAAGGGCGGAAAAATAGCAGCTATCGGAACAGATATCACGGCACCTCTGGGCTGTAAGGCAATTGATGCTTCCGGAAAGTTGGTTTTACCGGGGATTATTGATGCCCATGTTCAGTTGGAGTGTGCTTATAAAGATACAATAATGACAGATGACTTCAATACCGGAACTAAAGCGGCTGCTGCAGGTGGAGTTACTACAATAGTTGATTTTGCCGACCAGGCGGCAGGAAAAACTCCATTAGAAGAACTTGATGAAAGAATGGCTATTGCAAACCGCAAGGTAAATGTTGACTACACCTTGCACTTAGGTGTGACCAATATAGAAGGTTCGCAATTGCACGAATTACAAAAAGCAGTCAATGAACGAGGAATCAACAGTTTCAAGTTATACATGGCCTATCGCAAACGAGGCCGCCTCGTTGATGAAGGGCAAATTTACGGGATCATGAAGGAAGCCGCAAAAGTTGAGGCAATCTGTGGAGTTCACGCTGAAAATGAACCCCTGATTGATTACATCACCTCTTTATTTGATGAAGAAAAGGGCGATTTTGCGGTCAGTAATTTTGCAGCTAGCCGGCCACCGGTTGCGGAAGCATTAAGCATCATGATTGCTGCCAGGCTGGCAGCCGAAACCGGGGCGACTTTATATGTGCATCATCTTTCAACGGCGGAAGGGTTAGAGGCAATCAGGCAAGCACGTAAAAACAAGCAGAAGATCTATGCTGAAACCTGCCCGCAATACCTGTTGCTCGACGATTCAGTTTACAATCAGCAGGATGGTAACCTTTATGTGATGAATCCACCGATCAGAAAACGGGAAGATGTTGATGCTCTCTGGCAAGCTTTGGCAAATAATGAAATACAGGTGGTTGGAACAGACCATTGTTCTTACGATTTAAAACAGAAAAATCGGAACAAGCATGACTTCAGGTTGGTCCCAGCAGGCATTCCGGGGATAGAGACTATGCTGCCGCTCATGTATAGCGAAGGTGTAGTGAAAGATAGAATTGGTTTATTGCAAATGATCAATCTATTGTCAACCGGGCCGGCTAAAATATTTAATTTATATGGACGCAAGGGCGATCTCCAGGTTGGCTTCGACGGTGACCTGGTGATCTTTGATCCACAGAAAAAGTGGAAAATAGAGCCGGACTCCCTGGAAATGAATGTTGATTTTGCACCATTTTCGTCGCTGGAGTTGACCGGTTATGTTCTTACGACAATATTACGGGGCGAGATTGTTTACGATAATGATCACTGGTGCGGGCCGGCAAATCATGGTCGTTTTGTTCCGACCATTACCTATACAGAAAGGAACTGATAAGACTTGCGAACTAATGTTATACCAGAACATCTGATTAAAGCTGAAGCAGAGAAGTGTCTCGGCTGCTTTGAGCCACCCTGCCAGGCGGCTTGTCCGGCTGGTATCAATATACCGGGTTTTATCAATAGAATATTAACCGGTGACCATCGGAATGCGGCGCGTCTTATCTGGGAAAAAAATCTGTTGCCATCCATCTGTGGCCTGGTATGTCCCCAGGAAGACTTGTGCCGGGGAGCTTGTGTGGCTGCGCAGCTGAATAGGACAATTGATATCGGTTTTTTACAGTACTATGCAATTGTTAATGGGCTGCAGAGCGCTGATATCGTTTCTTTCGTACCTGAATTAGAAAATAATCCTGCTGTGGCGGTAATTGGTGCAGGACCCAGTGGCATAACCTGTGCATATTTACTCGCTCTGGCAGGTTGCAAGGTTACGATCTACGAGCACGAAGAAGCCTCAGGCGGGACCATGTCAAGCTATATACCAGATCATCGCTTGCCAAAAGAGGTGGTAGAAGATGATCTGAAAAGATTGGAACACCCAAACATTAAAATCGAATATAATCAAACCTTTGGCAACGAGATTAGCCTAAAAGAATTAATGAATAAAAACTACAAGGCTCTATTTCTTGCAACCGGAAGAACAATTGAACAAAAAGTAACAATGCCCGGGTGTGATTTTAAAGGGGTTTACTATTATAAAGAAGCTTTTAAACAGGCCAGAATAAATAGCCGTATCTTTCAGGGTAAAAACGTTGCAGTAATCGGTGGTGGTAATGTAGCGATGGATACTGCAGTTACCCTGCTGGCCAGTGGAGCCGAGAGCGCCGTAATATTATACAGAAGAGCTGAAAAAGATATGCCTGCCTGGCAAGAAGAAATTGAATATGCCAGAAGCCAGGGTGTTGATTTTAAGTTTCAGGTCAGACCACTTTCTTTTGTAGGAAACGAAAAAGGCGAGCTTGCGGGGATTAAAATGGTTATGACTGTCAGGGACGGCTGCAGCTCTGACGGACGAACAACTTATTGTGATTGCGAAGGAACTGACTTTTATTTACCTGTCGATCAAGTGGTTATGGCAATTGGCAGTACTGCCGATCAACACCTGGCTGAACAATTACCGAATGTTCTATTCAGCAGAAACGGCTTGGTTGAAGTCGACCAGCACACCATGATGACTTCGCATAAAGGAATATTTGCAGGAGGAGATGCTGTAACCACCAGAGGCGGAACAGTGGTTAAAGCAATGGCCGAAGGAATAGCGGCAGCAAGAGGGATTATAGAATACCTGCAAGAAGGGGGTGGCCTCAGTGTCTAACCTGACCGTTAATTTTTGTGGAATTAAATGTGCCAACCCGTTTTTACTGGCGGCTTCTCCTGTTGCCAGGACAGCAGATATGGTGATGCGAGCTTTTGAACAGGGCTGGGGCGGAGCAATTACTAAAAGCCTGGCATTGTCACAAAACAATGACTTACACAGTGTCATGCCTCGTTTCACCAGGTTCAGTGATGGCAGTATGGGAAACTTTGATTTTCGTATTGATAAAACTGTAGAAGAAACGGTTAAAGATTGGTCAAGAATTAAAAAATCTTTTCCCGATCATTTTTTAGCAGTCAGTATCAAAGAGGGAACTGATGAGACTACGTGGCGCACTTTAACCGATTATGCAATATCAACAGGAGCTGATGCAATTGAATTGTGCCTTTCCTGCCCTGATTCTGCAACCAACGACAGCTCTTGCGTATCAATTGGACAAAATCC
This sequence comes from uncultured Syntrophomonadaceae bacterium, assembly GCA_964498375.1. Lineage (GTDB taxonomy): Bacteria > Bacillota > Dethiobacteria > DTU022 > DTU022 > JAABTH01. The sequence continues at coordinate 6,562 of CAZCHW010000077.1, forward strand.
TGAAAGTACCGCAATAGTTATCGGATGGGTAAAAAAGGTGACCGATCTACCGATCATAGTTAAGCTAACTCCGGCAATTAATAACATTATTCCGGTAGCAAAAGCGGCGTCCAGGGCTGGTGCGGTAGCGGTTACTTCGGCGAACACCCTAAAAAGTATAGCTGGTATTAACCCTGACACATTAGTGACGGATCCGGAAGTTGGCGGCAGATCAAACTACGTTGGCTTAAGCGGCGCTGCACTAAAACCACTAACCATGAGAATAATTGCAGAAATTGCCCAGAGTGAAATGAAGAACCTGCAATTGTCAGGAGCCGGAGGAGTGCAAACCTGGAAAGATGCGGTCGATTATATTGCCCTGGGTGCTGTTACTGTCCAGGTTGCAACGGAAATTATGTATAGAGGTTACGGGATCATCGATGAATTAACCGACGGCTTAACAACTTTTATGGAAAAAAATGATTTTAACAGCATCAACGACTTCTTGGGTCTGTCTCTTCAGCACATAACCCCAACTTATCAGCTGGATCAAAATTATCGGGTTGTGGCGACTTATGACGAAAAAAACTGCGTCGGCTGTGGACGGTGTTTTATATCATGCCGGGACGGAGCTTACCAGGCTATAGACTTTGACAGCACGGAACGGAAACCGGTCTTCCGTGAACAAGATTGTCACGGTTGCGGACTATGCTCACTGGTCTGCCCGGTTGAAGGATGTATAAAAATGGTTACAAGTGCAAGCGAATTTCCAAAATAAGGGATGGTGAAAATAGTGCGTATTAGCCATATAGGAATAGCAGTTAAAGATTGGGAACAGGAGGTAAGCCGGTGGCGTAAATTTGCCAAAATTGAACCTGAGATTGAAAATGTTCCTGAACAGGGAATGAAGATGGCTATCTTTGATTTTGGTAATGCTCGTATTGAGTTGATAGGCTCAACAAAGGAAACAAGTCCGGTTCATAAATATTTGCATAAGCGCGGTACAAGTATGCATCACATATGTTTAGCTGTAAACGATCTTGATAGCACGATTGAGGAATTAAAAGCAGAAAACATGGAAATGATTGATAACCAACCAAGGATTGGTTCAGGTGGACACAAAATTGCTTTTATTCATCCAAAATCTTTTGATGGAGTGTTGATTGAAATTAGCGATTAGCACACTTCATTTTGACTCAAATTAGTAAAGCATGAAATTTTAATTTGCACTGATGTAATAGTAGAAGGTTTACCTTCTGGATATAATTCCGAATTCTATTAATTTGGAGGTGTGATCTTCAAAACGTTTTTACAGCATCAGAAAAGTTTACAAGCATCAGGTCGATTACAAAATGAGTAAGGGAGGTTTTACTTTGAGTAGAAGTACTAGTAATAGAATAATGTTAAGTTTATTGTTGGTTGTTACTTTAATATTTGCTTTTGGGTGTTCCAGTACTCCGACTACCGAAGTGGTTGATGAAGGTTTTGAGGATAATAGCGCAGCAGAAGAAACGATGGTAACAGTTAGGTTCAGCACCTGGCACCCGCCGGGAGGAAGAGATGTTGAAACTGTTTGGAAG
>CAZCHW010000078.1:0-8062 GCA_964498375.1 uncultured Syntrophomonadaceae bacterium
CCGTTGAGCAAACCGGATAGCCTGGTCTGGTTAATTTCAGATTGGTCAAAATTAAGATTTGCTGCGGTTATCTGTCCATTAGAGGTTTGAACGTTCAGGGTTATAGCCAGGGCAGGCGACAGTAACAGTGAAATAGATCCGTTGCTTGTTTCAATTACAAGGTCTTCATGAATTGCAGGCAGCTCAGCAGTAATATTTCCGTTTGATGTATTCAAACCGGCCAGGCTGCGTACACCTGTGGCAGTAATATTGCCGTTGCTGGTTTCAGCGGTGACAATGCCGTTTACATTAACCGCCGTAATGCTGCCGTTTGAAGTATTCAGCAGTGGATTACCGCTGACATTTTCCAGCGTTACGTTGCCATTGGTGCTCTCCACAGCGCCAACCAGCAAATCGCCGGGCACTTTAATTTCATAATCAACTGAGACATAATTGCTGCCGGCAGAGTAAACTGTTTCAATGGTCAGTATTTCAGCTATATCTATATTAATATCAACTTCTTCCAGCGCTTCAGGTCCGTGCAAGCTTTCCTTCAGAGCCTTGATCTCGATCACTTCTTCATCCCAACCGGTAATATTAATGTTGCCGTTCCGGTTAAGCACCTCAACCACAGTCCCCGAACGCACCTGGTAACTCTGCAAAAACTCTTCACTGGTTACCGGTTCACTGCAGCCTGCAGTTAACGATAGCAGGCCAACCATCAAAAGCGACCACTTAATAAAATTGACCATCTACACACCTCCCCCAATTATTTTGCAGCATTTGCACTAGTATACCTGCAAGCAGCATTATAATGCTTTTCTGGCCCTATAATATCTTGTTTTAGCAATTGAAATCAAGATAAAATGAGTGATATTGATAATATGATTTATTTTTCCGCCGGCTCTTTCCGTCAGCAGATTGTTCGTGTATAGTATAGGTTAGCTCACAAGAAGGAATGATTACAATGAATCGATACTTGCCCTACCTGGCCGGTTCCGGAGTTGCCCTGACCTGGGGACTTTCTTTTATGTTCACCCGCGGAGCCCTGGACAGCCTTGCCCCTTTTCATTTACTTGGCTTAAGGTTTGCCGCTGCTGCAGGGACTATGGCGCTTTTACGGGCGCTGAGAATTATCACAATTAGAATAACCCCGGCTGATTACCTTTATCTCCTGCCGCTATCCATTTTTCAGCCGATCCTTTATTTTGCAGCCGAAACAACCGGTATCATGCTCACATCGGCATCCTATTCAGGTATGATTATTGCCGCTATCCCGATTGTAGTTGCCCTGATGTCGGCTATCGTCTTGCGGGAATATCCAAATAAAGCACAGGTTTTCTTTATCCTCGCTTCAGTTGCCGGAGTAGTTTTTATTGTCTTTATGGATAACCAGTCAATAGAAGGAGTAAATTCACTCGGAACGCTGGCTCTGCTTGGCGCAGTTGCAGCAGCTGCCTGTTATAATATCGCTTCCCGGAAAGCCTCAGCAAAATATTCACCGCTTCAAACCACCTGGGTGATGATGGTGGTCGGCGCAATCGCTTTTAACCTGATCGCTCTTGGGCAGCATGTTCTGTCGGGAAGTATAAACTTGTATTTAACACCGCTGGCCGGACTGTGGAGCAGCATCCTCTACCTGGGGGTGGCATCATCAGTAGTGGCCTTCTTCCTGTTCAATTATGTGCTAAGTAAGGTAACTGCAGCGCAGGGCTCAGTTTTTGTCAATATGGTCACAGTAGTGGCAATCGCCGGCGGGGTAATATTTATGAATGAGAAGGTATTCTGGTATCACCTGCTTGGCACTGCCGCAATTCTGCTGGGCATCTGGGGCACAAACCGTTTTGCCCCGCCGCCTGTGGAATACAGTGAAGAAAATACCTTTGCAGAGCTGCATAATCAGGGGTAAGATAAATCCTGAGCAATAAAGATTATTCAGCCTGGTGCAGGGGCTCATTAGCCTGCACGCCTCCTGCAGAGGCTTCATTGATCCAGCGCCTGAGCAGATAAATCGTAATAAAGATTGTCATCAGCTCGGCAAAAACCGGGGTAATCCAGATTCCCAGTTCACCCAGAAACAGCGGAAACAGCGCCAGGCCGATCACCGTAAATACCAGGCCGCGCGACAGGGAAACCAGCATCGAACTGCCGGCCTTTTCCAGGGCGGTAAAAAACATGGAACTGATAATTCCGAACGGCATAATTAATAGTGACCAGCTTACCACTACCGCAGCCTGAAGGGCCAGGGCAATTGTTCCAGGGTGATCGGGAATAAACAGCATAATCATTGCTTCCGCCTGCCAACGTAAAACCAGGAAAAAGACCACGGCCATCAGAGCAGAAGAGATGATCAGCCTGACCAGGGTATCACGTACCCGTTTAAGTTTTCCAGCCCCATGGTTATAACTGAGAATCGGCTGAGAACCGATACTGATCCCCAGGAATACCACTGTGCCGAACATAATCAGGTAGTGAACCATGGCAAAGGCAGCTACACCTTCGCTACCAATGTAGGTCAACAAAGCCCGGTTAAATAAAAATGTAGTTAATCCACCGGCAATACTGTTAAAAAATTCCGATGCTCCGTTAAAGGCTATTATTCTTAAAACCGGTAACCCACCACCGGGTTTGCCAAAACGCAGGCCGGGTGCTCTTACTATTTTTTTTCTGACAAAATAAGCAATAAAGATCACTGCTCCAAAGGTCTGGGCTATGCCAGTCGCCAGAGCTGCTCCTGCTATGCCCATCTGCATTGGAAAAAGGAACAGGTAGTCGAGCGCAATATTAAGCAGGGCCATGGCCGCCATTACCCCGGTTGCCAGATTCGGACGCCCGTCGTTACGCACGGACTGCTCAAGAATAAAAATCAGAATCATCGACGTGAAGAAGGGATAGAGGGTAATTAAATAATGGCCAGCCAGTTCGCCAAGATTACCGGATGTGCCCAGGATAGCCAGTATCTGCTGCAGAGCAAGAACAGTGATCAGGCTGCCCAGCAACCCGAGTCCGACACCCAATGCTATCACCAGGCCAAGAGTTCGGCGTGCCGGTTCAGTTTCTCCCGCACCCTGCAGAACAGCAACCCGGGCATTGCCCCCAACTCCGATCATTGCTGCCAGACCGATGAAGAAAGCCATAATCGGATAAAGTATGTTAACCGAGGCCAGGGCATCCGGGCCAAGGCTGCGGCCAACCATGATTGCATCAGCCATGTGGTATAAAGCCATAAAAAGCATTGAAGCAATGGCCGGAAGGGCATTTTTTAAGATTAGCCCCCCAATTGGCCGGTGGAGGAAGGCTTCCCTGGCCGGATCACATTCTTCTTCCTGAACTAGAGCCGGGTTGTAGTGGATCTTTTCATTTCCATCAAATTCACTTTCACCTAATTGATATTTCATATTTACACTGCTCCCTCAACCTGTACATCAACACTGATTTGATGCCAACAGCTCTCTTTCGCTTCTACCCCCGGCGAAAAGTTTTCTTGTCACTTTTACAAATAATCTGAATCACCTGTCGGCCGGTCAGCATCGACCCGGGTAGCCCGGCCGGGGGTTCAACCCACTGACCGATCTGATAATAATTTTCCAAATCTGGCAACTTGTTGGGGATACGAAATCGTCCGTTTGCCGGTGGAACAATCCAGCCCATGTACGCACCCTGATAAACCCCGGTGTAGCGGTGATAGGTATGCGGGGTTGCTACATCGGTCGCTTCCAGCTGATTGGCAGTAAGGGGGAACTTCTGGTTTACCACTTTAAATACCTGATCAGCAAGATCTTCTTTTCTCTGGCGGTACAGTTCCCGGTTTTTTGCAGTTTTGGCCCAGTAGTCGTAGCTTGAATTAAGCGTGCAGACAATTACACTTTTTCCTTTCGGGGCCAGAGTTGAATCAAAGGCATAATTGGTCAGATATAAATAATCATTTTTGGATTCCCCGAGAGTGACAGGGTTTTCCAGCCGGACTGCCAGGGAATTTTTCTCCGCAGCCAGATCTGCAGCAACACCAAAAGAAACCTGAACCGAACTATAGGTGGGCAGGTTATTAAAACTTTCTTTGATCAGCGGGGTCACATATTTACCTTTGAGCAAGTGAAAAATTGATTGATACAGATCGGCCGCTGATATAACCAGATCACCTTCAATTTTCTGACCATCTGACAGAAGCAACCCTTTCGCCCTGTTGTTCACTACATCAATTTCTTTAACCGGACTGTTATAAAATACCGCTCCACCCAGCTCTTTATATTTCTTTTCCAGGGAATGGGCAAAATTGAGTGAACCGCCTTTTGGGAAACCGGCATCTCCGGCATGATGAGAAGCAAGAGTACTGAGCAAGCTGATCATGGAATACCCGGTCGGCATCATCAAACTTAAGGCTTGCCTTAAAAAATCATCTTTTAACTGAGCCAGGTACTCCTCAATGGTCACCCTGGCAAACTTACCCATCAATTTAAACATGGGCATGCTTTTGGCCAGCATTACCGGCATATCCCACAATTTAATCAGTTCAGCTGGTTTTTCCAGGGGAAATTCCATCGCCGACAATTTTATTGCAGCAGCACACATTTCTTTAATCACTGCGGCATCTGCAGGAGCCTGTTCAAGTAAAGCATTTTCCAGACGTTCAAGATCGTTAAAGATAGAAACTTCACGACCACCGGCACCTTCAACAGTCATGAAACAATCGCGGTCAATCATCTCTATTTCGCCAATGTCACATACTTCAGCCCACAAACGGTTAAACTGACTACCCGGTTTGCTGCCGGTCAACCAGTGGATACAGCCATCAAAAGTGTATCCTTTTCTTTCCCAGGCGGTACAAAGACCTCCCGGAAGATGATGCTGTTCATAAATTTCCGCTTCATAACCATTGCGCAAAGCATGTATACCCGCTGACAGGCCTGCTGTACCTGCACCCACTATTAGTATTTTTTTATTCATGATTTAATACCTCCTCCAGGTTAAGCTGTTTCATTTCTGCCTGATGCATTTTTTCCCGCATTGGTTTCATATAGCTTTTTTCCAGGCCATGATCATCCCGTAAACGATTAACCATTTGATATAGCTGTTCTTTATACTCCCGGTTAGCCCCGCCTTTTACGTAAAGCTGCTGGTAAGGTTCACTTAGTTCAGGAAAGTGATCTGCTATAAACTGCATAAAGACCTTTCGGGTTAGCCCGCGCAGGTATAAAACGCCCGGCAGCAGGTAATCTACATTGCTATCGGCTGCAGCTGACATTAAGAGATCAAGATTATCCTCACTGTCGGTAAGCAGGGGAATGATCGGCATCAGGTGCAAACCTGTTGAGGCATTGGTCTTGTCAAACTCTTTTAACATAGCCAGCCTGGCTGATGAGGGAGCAGAACAGGGCTCAAGAACTTTACGCAGATCTTCGTTGACCGTTGTAATTGTAGCGGCGACATTAACATAAGTAAGGCGAGATAGCTCTTCAATTAAATCAAAATCACGCAGCACCAGGTCGGATTTGGTAGAAATGATTGCCGGTGTTTTATATTTGATCAGCAACTTCAGCACTGCGGGCATCAGTTTGAGCTCTTTTTCTAATGGCTGGTAACTGTCGGTAACTCCCCCGATATTTATAACATCCCTCTGCCAGCCAGGAGCCTTTAGTTCACGTTCAAGAATATCAACTATATTAGTTTTGGCATATATATCGGTATAAAATGCTGAAGGCCCTTTTTCGCTTACATACTGGTGCGAATAAAGAGCATAGCAGTATCGGCAGCCGTGGGCACAACCACGGTAAAGGTTTAAATCCCAGCCGTAGGGAATTTTACGCTTGAGCTTATTAAGCGCTGTTTTGGTTTGAATTTCTTTGTACACCGGGCACCACATTTCAGTTATACTTGGCAGCAGGAACCGGGAACAAAATGGCAGGCAATCCTGGACAAACAAGTAATATCAGCCAGAGGATCGCCTTGCACTGCCAGCATGAAAGGCCGGTGTCCTGCTTTAATCAATCCCGCATCCCCGGCCAGCCCAAGCAAGCGGGCGTTGGTTTCAGTAACCGCCCTGATTATCGCTTTTGCCGGCAAACCGGCTTCTGCATAAAGGGCAATTTCTTCGTGCAGGGCAGACCCATGAGGCAAACCTGTTGCTCCTGAATCAGTGCCGATACCAAGGGGCACACCCAGTTCGAGCGCCAGCGGTAATTTTTCCTGTTGTTCCCGGTAAATTCTATTAACCAGGGCAGGATTTATTCCAGGGGTATTGATCATTGTTTTACTTTTAGCAGCCCAGACCGCGACAGGAATGATTGTCGGAACCCAGACGATTTGGCGATCAGCCATTATTTTTAAACTTTCCATACTCAGGTAGTATCCATGTTCAACTGAATCAACCCCGGCTGATAAGGCGAGCTGTACTGCCTGGTCGGAACTGGCATGAGCCATGACCTTCATCTTCAGTTTACGGGCTTTACCCACAAGATATTGTAGCTCTGCCTGCGGCATTATTTTTCCGCCCACTACCCCGTAATGGCGGAAACTTACAACGCCGGAAACAATTACTTTAAATTGGTCAACCCCTTTTAATTTTAAGTATTCCATTTGTTTTCCCAGGCTGGTCAGGTTGGTGTATCCCCGTCCGAGAAATGAGCCATAACCTCTGCGGCGGCGCAGGGCTTCCCCGCAGGAAACAATCTGCGGGAGAGGCAGTAAGCTTTTAGAGGTTCGCTTTTTAAAGATCATGTTAAAAGCCTGCAGATCACCGCCGTCACGTACTGCTGACACACCATGGCAGGCCAGTTTTCGCAAATCCCCCATAACCCGCCTGACTAAAATCTTTTCATTTTTCCACTGTTCCTGAACCCGGTCAAGGCCAGTCCCATCAAGCGCCAGGTGCAAATGTGCGTCGATCAGTGAAGGGATCAGGCATAAATCATCGGGCAAATTATATTCAATATAACTATGTGATACAAGCTCGCTTTGCTTAAAATCAGGGGCGGAACAAATTGTTTTTATCCTGCCCCGCTCAACCAGGATTATAACATTATTGATCGGCTTCAAATCAGAGCCAACCAGGGCTTTAGCCGCCCTGACATAAACATTCGCCCTGGCAGGTAGAGCTACCAGTTTTGGGCGATGCCTGCAAACCCTCTCCGACAGAGTCATCTTGAACAGCTGCTGCTTTCCCGGCCCAGCAGCAGGTAAATAACTGATCCAAAAATGATTAGGGCTATGACCAGAGCCCAGCCCACCTTGGAAAGATATTTCACATTATCCCTCTGGAGTAAATCTGATATGGCCCAGGCAATCAACCCTAAATGGACGACAAGGACCATAGCTACTGTTACTACAAATGATGAATCCACGATTGTAACCCTCCCCTGCGCTTCTGGCAGCAGACTTTTTAATTTCTACATTCATTCTTTTTTACCTGCATTCAACTTTAGCTGCATTGCCGGTTCTTAAATTGCCTATTTCATTCATAAAAGTTTGACATTTATAAGGTGTGGTGGCATAATTATTGCACAAATACTGTTCGGGCAAAGCCGTTGCAAGGCGGTGACGCAAAGCTAAAGGGGCCACAACTACAGATACAGGTGGCCAGCCAGCTGCCGGTTATGAGATGAAACCGGACCCGCCGCGATATGAAGGTGGGTAATTTTTTTACACTTAAAATGTCTGCCTTGGTAAAACAAGATCAAACGGGGTAAGCAAATGAATATAATAAACTCTGGGAAAATTAGGGCAAAATTTACTATTGCTTGTCTGATCATGATTTTCATTGTACTGCTATTCCCGGGGCAGACACAGGCGATAATGCTGCAGATGGATTTTGAAGAACTGGCCCGCCGGGCCGACTTCGTCGTTTCCGGAACTGTAGTCAACCTGGAGGCCAGGTGGGACTATAGCCGCAGCAACATATATACTCTGGTCACTATTGCCAGCGAAAACACCTTTAAAGGTGATGAGTTGCCCGATTTGATTACCGTAGTCGTTCCCGGCGGTCAGGTCGATGGAATTACTCAAATTGTATCCGACACACCTGCTTTTACAGAAAGTGAAGAAACTTTACTGTTTTTAAACCGGTCAAACTGGCAAGGCATCTCCTTCA
>CAZCHW010000079.1:0-8001 GCA_964498375.1 uncultured Syntrophomonadaceae bacterium
TACATAAATAAATCTCCCTGCCGCCTTAAAGATATTACAGAACTTTTTCTCGATACCGGTTTAGGCAAAGATGTTTACTCGGTAATTGGTCAGGGCAGAGTTGATGAAATTATTAACAGCCGGCCGGAAGAACGGCGGGAAATCTTTGAAGAAGCGGCCGGTATCCTTAAGTATAAACTGCGCAAAAAAGAAGCAGGAAGAAGACTTGAGGAAACTAGAGATAACCTGGTCAGGGTAGAGGATTTAATTTATGAACTGGGAACCCAGGTTGAGCCTCTGCACGAACAGGCGGCAGTGACGAGAGAGTATAAGGAAATACAGGGTAAAATTGAAAACGAAGAAAAGAGACTGCTCTCGTACCGCCTGAATAATTCGCGAGAAGAACTTGCCAGGGTTAACCGGCAGCTTGAATCTGTTAATGATGCTCTTTTTAACACTGCAGCCCAGGGCGGTTTACAGGAGAAAGAGATTCATGAATTGAAGACGCAGGTAGCCGACCTGGTAGAACGCAAAAAGGCAGAGGAAGAAAAACTTAACAACCTGGTGCGTAAGCAGGAGCAACAGGATAGTGAATTAAAACTTTTGATTGAAAGGGAGAAGCATTTTCAGGAACAGCTGGAACAGAACCGTTCCCGCCTCACTCGTCTGGAGCAGCTGCAGGCGGAACTGGTCGAACAATCAAGTAAAGCTGAAGAGAACCTGGCCAATAAAAATCAGGAACTGGCTGAACTGGAAGAGCTGCTTGCCCGAAAGCGTGAAGAACTGTCTATTCATGAAAGCAGCGCACTTTCTGCTGAAATTGAACGTTTGCAGGAAATTATTTATAAGGCCGGAGCCCGCCGTGATGCAGCTTCTGTTTCTATTACAGAACTGAACCGACGTCTGGAACGAATCACCCGACAAAAAACAAATCTTTTAGAAGAGCAGAAAAAATTGAAAGCAGAATTAGCTCTGTCAAATGATAAGTCTGCCGGGTTAAAGGATAAAATTCAAAAGATAGAACTTGATTTTGGCGATAATGAAGCCGGCCTGGCTAAGCTGAATCGGTTAGAAGAACAGAAGCGCAATTACTATAACCGTTCCCTGGAAGAAGAGCAGAGTCTAAAAGAAAAATTACATGGAACGCAGGCTCGTTTGAGCTTGCTCCGTGAACAGGACAAAGCTTTGTCCGGTTATTATAGGGGTGTAAAAGAGATAGTTCAAGCCAGCCCCGCTTTACCTGGTATCATAGGGCCGGTTGCCGACTTAATTTCTGTAGAACCCCGTTACATTGAAGCGGTCGAAACAGCTTTAGGTAACAGTCTGCAATATCTGGTTGCTGAATCAGAGCAGGCAGTCCAGAAGGCGATCCAATATTTAAAAGATGGCGGACGCGGCTGGGCTACTTTTTTACCGCTCGATATTTTGCATAAACCTGCTAACCCACTTGAACGATACCCGGGCTGGCGTGACCTGCCAGGTGTTCAGGGGAGAGCCTCGGATCTGGTGAAGGTAAATTCTTCTTTCCGCAAGGCAATTGATTACCTTCTTTCCCCCATACTGGTATGCGATAGCCTGCAGAATGCTGTTAAAGCAGCGCGCTTTTTGAATCACAGCTGCCGGGTTGTAACCCTGGAGGGCGAAATTATCAACCCTGGCGGTATTATGCGCGGCGGAAGTCTGCCAAAACGCAGCGCCGGGATGCCTCTTGGACGCCGCCGTGAAATCGATGATCTGGAGAACCAGGAAAAAAATCTGAAAGACCAAATGGAAGAACTGCGCAGTAAAAGCGAGGCCGCAAAAAAAGCACATGAAAAAGCTGTTGCTGCAGTAAAAGAAAAGACTGATCAGGCATTGGCAATCAGCGGCGAGCTTAACGAGATAAACCGGGATTATGAAAGAGCTCTCAACGAAAAGGCTGCCTGGCAAAACAAAATTGAGGCTGCTGAAAAGGAATTAGCCGAGCTGGAAACTGAAGAGGCGGAAATTAATAATCGTTTAGTTAATTTACAGGAGGATCTTAGTTCCAGCGGCGATGAAATTAAAGAGCTGGAAGCTAAAATTGTCAGTCTGAAAAGTGGGCATATAACCTACCTGGACGAAAAGAATCGCCTGGAGCAGCAAATCACTGAAGCCCTGGTCAGGGTCAGCGCCTGCCGGGAGCAAAAAGAGAACCTGCTCTCAAGAATTGAAGAGATCCGCTCTAACCGGGAAAAGCCCCTGACTGAAAAGGCCGAACGGCAGAACGAGAGCGAGAAGTACCAAAATCAGTTATTTGAGAACAAAAAAGCCCAGGAAAGCTTGCAAAAATACCTGGTTGAAATGAACAACGAGAAAGCTGAATTAATGCTTAAAGTAGAAAAAATTGTTGAAGAATTAAATATGGCGGATGCCGCTCTGACCGACCTGGAGGAGAAAGAAAAGCTCAGGCAAAGCCGGATGGCCCGGCAGGAGAAACGGGAACGCAGGCTTTCGGTAGAACAGACCAGGTTGCAGACTGAGGTTAATTATCAGGAACTGAGGTTTAAGGAACTATTCCACTCCCTTGAACTGGTCCAACTGGAAGAGAAATACAATTCTGAAACAGCTGGCACATTGATTGAAAACCTTAAAGAAGATCTTGAAGCGCTTGGCGAAGTTAATCTGGGGGCAATCGAGGAACTGGCCAGGTTGGAAGATCGAATTAAATTTCTCGATGAGCAGAAAGACGATTTGCTGAAAGGGGAACTATCCCTGAACAAGATTCTAGCTGAAATTGATCAGCGCATGGAATATTATTTCACCCATGCTTTTGAGCAAATTAACGAATATATGGGCCAAACCTTCCTTGAGTTGTTCCAGGGAGGTCAGGTTATGCTGAAACTTACCGATCCGGATCATATCTTAGATTCAGGTATTGAGATAGCCGCTCAACCGCCAGGTAAAAAGTTGCAAAATATTACCCTGCTCTCAGCCGGTGAGAAAGTATTGACCGCAATAGCGCTGGTTTTTGCCATCCTACGGTTTAAACCGGCACCTTTCTATCTGTTGGACGAAGTTGAATCGATGCTTGATGATGCCAATCTAACCCGTTTCACAAAATTTTTAAAGCAAAACGCTGAGCAGGCACAGTTTATATTAATAACCCACCGCAAGCGAACCATGGAGGAAGCAGGAGTCCTTTACGGAGTTACCATGCCAGAACCTGGGGTCTCACGGTTGATGTCATTGCGGCTCGAAAATAATAAAATAATCGGGGAGTTAAATTGAGAACCATGAACTTACTGGATAGATTTAAGAGCAGTTTGGCGCGTAGTAAAAGTGGTTTCATCAGTAAACTGGATGGGCTCTTCAGCAGCAGCAATCTGGACGAATCCTTTTTTGAACAACTGGAAGAGATTCTGGTAACCGGTGATGTCGGGATTGAAACCAGTCTGAAACTAACTGATCAACTAAAGAGTGAAGCAAAAAATCTAAAACTAAAAGACGGGAAGCAATTTAAAGCGTTGCTGTTCGAGAAGGTCACTCAAATATTAACCCCTTCTTCATCGCCTGAACTGCCGGATGTCAAGCCTCAGGTGATTTTGCTTGTGGGTGTGAACGGCTCGGGTAAAACTACTTCAGCAGCAAAACTGGCCTATCTTCATAAGGCGGCAGGCAAGAAGGTATTGCTTGTAGCCGGCGATACTTTTAGGGCTGCAGCGGTGGAACAACTTGAAATATGGGCTGAGCGGGCTGGTGTAGAAATAATTAAGCAACAGTCCGGTTCAGATCCTTCCGCGCTTTTTTTTGATGCCATGAATGCTGCGAGAGCCAGAGAAGTTGATGTGGTAATCGGTGATACCGCCGGTCGCCTGCACAATAAATATAATCTTATGGAAGAACTAAATAAAATATTTCGGGTGATCAATAAAAATATGCCGGGAGCGCCTCACCAGGTATTGCTTACTGTTGATGCCACTACAGGCCAGAACGCTCTTAACCAGGCTAAAACATTTAACCAGTCTTTGCCATTAAACGGCCTGATCCTGACCAAGCTAGACGGCACTGCCCGTGGTGGTATAGTGATCGGTATTCGCGAAGCTCTTGATCTGCCCGTCTCTTATATCGGGACCGGCGAATGCATGGAAGACCTGGCTCCCTTTGATCCCGAATTATTTGCCCGGGCATTGCTCGGAGAATAACTGCAGAAATATTCCCTTGCCAGATAAGTTTATATCTGTTATACTTCCTCTGTAAAGGATTAATGCTTTACAGAGGTGCGTATGCTTGATCAAATTATCCGGATCAACCTGCTCTTTGATATTTACGGCTCCCTGCTGACCGCCAGGCAGCAGGAAATATTGCAGCTGTATTTCAGCGATGATTATTCCCTCGGTGAAATAGCGGCTGAATATCAAATCAGCAGGCAGGCGGTTCATGATCTGATTCGTCGATCGATCGCTTCACTGGAGAATTTTGAATCAAAACTTGGATTTTATGAACAATACCGCAAGCAGCAGGAACTGCTCAGTGAAGCTGAATTGCTCCTGAAAAATAATAAATTGGATAAAAAAGAAACAGTAGAACTGATAAATATTCTCAAAGAATTACGGTCTATTACCGAACAATAGGAGTGACCCTGTGTATGTTTGCCAATCTGGCTGAAAAGTTGCAGAATACCCTGCGGCAGCTTAGAGGAAAAGGGAAATTAAACGAAAAAGATGTTGATCTGGCCCTGCGGGAGATTCGTCTGGCCCTGCTTGAGGCTGATGTCAACTTTAAAGTAGTTAAAGAATTTATTGGTGCTGTCCGCGAAAGAGCTGTTGGTGAGGAAGTGATGGCCAGCCTAACCCCGGGGCAGCAGATTGTTAAGATTGTTAACGATGAAATGACCCGGCTGATGGGCGGCAAACAAAACGGGCTGGATCTTACTGGTAAAGGTCCGGCAAAAATTATGGTAGTCGGCTTGCAGGGTTCCGGTAAAACTACAACCGTCGTTAAACTGGCAGCACATTTACGTCAAAGTGGGCGGTCTCCACTTACCGTTGCTGCCGATATTTACCGCCCTGGAGCGATAAAACAGCTTGAGCTGCTGACAGAGTCAATCGGAGAAAAAAGTTACAGCAACCCGGATATTTCACCACTGGAAATTTGTCGGAACGGTTTGAAGTATGCTCAAAAAGAAGGTTTGGATACAGTCATTTTTGATACAGCGGGCCGTTTACATATTGATAATGAGATGATGTCGGAAATTGTTAATATCAAAGAAGAACTGCAACCGAATGAAGTGTTACTGGTCGTAGATGCCATGACAGGCCAGGATGCTGTAAATGCTGCTTCATCTTTTCATGAGGCGGTGGGGTTAAGCGGTGTTATTCTAACCAAGCTCGATGGTGACACGCGCGGGGGGGCGGCCCTTTCAGTTAAAGCGGTAACCGGCTGCCCGATTAAATTTGCCGGAGTTGGCGAAAAAGTTGAAAATTTTGAGCCCTTTCACCCTGATCGCATGGCCTCCCGAATTCTTGGCATGGGCGATGTGCTGACCCTGATCGAAAAAGCTGAAGCATCCTTTGATCAGGCTAAAGCAAAAGAAATGGAACAGAAACTGCGTAAACAGCAGTTTACACTTGATGATTTTCGCGACCAACTCAGCCAGTTAAAAAACATGGGCTCCCTGGAAGAAATTTTTAGCATGTTGCCGGCGGGAGCAGGTATTCCCAAAGAAGTTCGGCAAATGTCGCTCAATGAAGATAACTTTAAGCGGGTTGAAGCAATTATTGGATCCATGACAAAACAGGAACGGCTGCAACCTGTAATTATCAACAGCAGCCGTCGGAAAAGAATTGCCGGTGGCAGCGGAACATCGGTTCAGGATGTGAACAGGCTCTTGAACCAGTTTGGCCAGATGCAAAAGATGTTCAAGCAGATGAGTACGCTTGATAAAAATAAGGCGTTAAAAAAGTTCAAAAAAGGAAAGAAGGGTTTTCCTTTTTGATCACAAAATAGAAATATTTTGAAATGGAGGTGAACAAATTTGGCAGTAAGAATCAGGTTGAAGCGCATGGGAGCTAAGAAAAAACCGTTTTATCGTATAGTTGTTGCTGACTCGCGTTATCCGCGCGATGGTCGATTTATCGAAGAGATCGGTTTCTACAACCCCACTACCAAACCGACCACATTCGAAGTTGATTCAGAGAAGGTGAAGGAATGGTTGGCCAAAGGCGCAAAGCCGTCTGACACGGTTAAGGCGCTCTTTGAAAGAGCAGGCGTGAACAAGTAGCTCTGCAGGGAGGTTGGTAACAATGAAGCAACTGTTAGAGCAAATAGCAAGGGCCCTGGTGGATGAACCCGATCAGGTTGATGTGCAGCTGGTTGAAAGTGAACGTTTAATAGTTCTGGAACTGCGAGTTGCTCCCGATGATATGGGTAAAGTGATTGGAAAGCAGGGTAGAATAGCCAAAGCTATTCGAACGGTGGTTAATGCCGCCGCGGTAAAAGAAAATAAGCGGGTTGTTGTTGAAATTGTTCAATGAGCAAAGGGATACTGCAATCGGTAAAGTTCTTTCACCGCATGGCATAAGCGGTTTACTAAAAGTCTTTCCGTACACTGACTTTCCTGAAAGGATTACTTTACTTAAAGAGGTTGAACTGGTAACAGAATCCTTCAGGAAAACCTGGCGGATTGAAAAAGGGTCACTGCATGGCAGATTCTGGCTGATTAAGTTTGAGGGTATTGACAACCGCGATCAGGCCGCCAGGTTAAAAGATGCCCTTTTGGTGATTGCCAAAAGTGAGAGGTTGTCTCTTCCTGATGACTGCTATTACCATGATCAGCTGATCAATTTGGCTGTTCTGGATCGGCAGGGAAAACGGATTGGAATTGTAATCGATCTTATCACCACCGGGGGTCACGATCTTTTACTTGTGCAAAGAGAGGCTTCACCAGGCAAAGTATTTATGGTCCCTGCCGTCAAAAAATTTATTGTGGCGGTCAACCTCTCGGAAAGTTTTATTACAGTCGAGTTGCCTGACGGCTTATTGGATTTGTAAGGAGCCGGGATAAAATGAAAATTGACCTGGTCACAATATTTCCGGAAATACTTGATGGTCCATTTCGGGAAAGCATGATAAAAAGGGCCGTTGAAAAAGACTTGGTAAAGATTAACCTGGTTGACTTGCGCGAATATACCGAAGATCGGCACCGCCAGGTTGATGATACTCCCTATGGCGGCGGTTATGGAATGGTGATGAAGCCTGAGCCGATATTTCGGGCGGTAGAAGATTTACGTAGTAATAACATGCCGGTCAGGCCGAGAGTAATTTTACTGACCCCGCGGGGCCGAACGTTTAACCAGCAAACTGCCTTTGAACTTGCCAGGGAAGAGCATTTAATCATGATTTGCGGGCGTTACGAAGGAATAGATGAAAGAGTCAGGATTGGCCTGGCCGATGACGAGATTTCGATTGGCGATTATGTTCTGACCGGCGGCGAACTGGCTGCAGCAGTGATTACCGAGGCTGTTGTACGCCTGTTACCAGGCTTTCTCAGTGAAGAAGCCAGGGTTGAAGAATCGTTTACCGAACCTCTTCTGGAGTACCCCCATTACACCAAGCCGAGGGTCTACAGGGAGATGAGCGTACCAGAGGTCCTTTTATCCGGGAATCACCGAGAAATTGCGATCTGGCGAAGAAGGCAATCTCTGGAAAGAACATATAATATGCGGCCTGACTTACTAAAAAAAGCTGAATTAACCCCTGAAGATTTACTTTACCTTCAGGTGTTGAAAAATAAAGAACCTGCAGGGCAATGAAAACCCCAGCATTATGCTGTGATAAAGTTTAGACAGAAGGAGGTTTGAAACTGATGGATTTAATAAAAGAAGTTGAAAAGCGGAACCTGAAAGAAGGCTTACCGCACTTCAGCGCCGGTGATACTGTCAAGGTCCATGTTAAAGTAGTGGAAGGCGGCCGCGAGCGGACACAGGTGTTTGAAGGTGTTGTTATTCGCCGCCAGGGAAGTGGAGCAAGAGAAACATTTACTGTACGCCGGGTTACATTTGG
>CAZCHW010000080.1:0-7974 GCA_964498375.1 uncultured Syntrophomonadaceae bacterium
CCAGAACATTTTCGTCACCTGTTTCGTTTTCTTCACCATCAGAATTACCATCTAGTTGATCAGCAGTACCAGAATTTTCGCTTCCATCATCCCCAGAACCACTCAATTTTTCTGATTCCTGATCTGACCCAGGTGAACTATCCGGGAGTGGTGGAGCTGAACTTTCGACACTGCCACCTGAAATGCCCCCCAACATCCCCACCACCTGTAGTGCCGGAGTCACTATCACTGTCATTGTTCGTATCACCACTGTTGTCCAAAACAGGATCTTGATCGGGAGCTTCAGCAAGCGCTGCCAGTGGTAAAAACAGCATCAACATTATGATTGAAATTGCCACAACTGCCCTTATTTTTTGAAGCGAATTTTTCTTTGAAATCAAATTTAAAACCTCCCTTCCAAGCTTGAACAGACATTCAACCTTAAAAGATGAGGCCGGTTTCACTACTTACTCCACCTGTTTCAAGTGACCATATAAAAAACAGGCTTCATCATTTCCATCACCAAAACGCAACAACTGCTGCGTACACCACCTACCTTTTATGTCCAAATTTTTCATGTGAAGTTTTGTAGATATTATACTACTATTACAGCTTTAATTATTACTTTCATTATAAATCATCAACCGTTACAAACTTGTTACAAATTAAAATAGATCCGATTATCCTACGGATCTATTTTATGCGCATTATATATAAACTAGTCGAATGCCCTAATTAGTTTGCATTTCAGCAAGGAAGTTTACAATTCTTGTATGGTAGTTGGTTGATGGTGCCCAGATACCACTTAATTCTTCAACTGTTGTAACTGTTCCAGCCCAGGAGGCCCTGGCTACCACGTGATATCGGCCATGCGGTAAGCCGACAGGAGGTAAGCCTGCATAAGCGGCAATATGGTTAAAGTGCGCCCTGACCCCGTCGTCGGGGGTGGCAAACTGCTCGTGATCTTCAGGTTCGTTACCATTTGATGCTGCAACCTTGATACCGGCCCAGTTGTTGTATTCTGCCGGGACTATTCCACCGAAACGGCCAAACCCTGTTTCGTATGCAGCCTGGGCATAGAGCGCTTCGGGCCGTATACCGGTTAAGCTGCCGTAGTGCCAGTAGAGGGGAGCCACATCGATGAATCGCTGGTGAGCCCCTTTACCTGCAGCCCATTGCTGTGCCTGTTCCAGGGTTACTGTGCTTGCACCGACAAGCGCGGTTGTTGTTACTACTATTGTGTCTTTTACTTCTTCCCTGGCAGCTCCGACATCACTATTCGGTGTTTCTGCAGGAGCTTTCCGGTTTGTTGATTCATCTCCACCCTGACCAAGGCTGATAGATTCACGGATCAAGCTGCCGGAATTAATGGTAACCAGCTCTAATTTCAAGGGCATTGTCGCCTGGCGAACCTGGCTGCCTGCTGTATAAAGATCCAGGTTAAACGGCTGCCCGGCCAAAAGTGCAAGGGCATAAGAATTAAGGACATCATCATAATCTATGTAGCCGTTTGCGGTGTTAAACAGCGCTACGGGCTTCTTGCCTCTGAAATCTTCAAACAGGCCGTTTGACTGACCCAACAAATAAAGACCGTATGAATCGATTAGCTCATTGTAGTTATACTGGTGATAACTGCCGTCGTTGTTCTGC
This sequence comes from uncultured Syntrophomonadaceae bacterium, assembly GCA_964498375.1. Classification (GTDB taxonomy): domain Bacteria; phylum Bacillota; class Dethiobacteria; order DTU022; family DTU022; genus JAABTH01. Next base: position 1,630 of record CAZCHW010000080.1, read on the forward strand.
ACAACAAATCCTTCAACTGCTGCTTTTGCAGGTACAGCAAGCGCTAGCAGGATTAGCAGGGAAAGTGTAAGCAGGTAAACTTTGCGATACCAGCGCTGATAAAGGTTTGAAAGCAGAATAGGAAAGATAATAAACAGTTGGAAGCTACTTTTCTCCACTAAAAAGTCCCTCCTTCATTCATGAGGGACCGACAAAGAAGAAACAAATATAACCCGTTTCGGCTGTCAGGCTGTCGTAGTTCCCTTCGGGAACCTTAGATCCTTGACTTTGCGTCCCTGTCTTTCAACAGGTTTGCCTTTGTCGGTCAGGTATTCTAAAAACCATTACATACTTTTTCTAACTACTTTAGGTGAAACCTCTCTCCATGGTATATTATTCAAATAGTTTTGTCAATAGCAATTCCCGAACCATCTTTATCCCCCGCAGAGATAAGGTATAACCGAAACCTGGTCACCGTCTTGAAGAAAATAGTTTAGGGATACATGTTTACCGTTAACCATAAATTCTGCCGTCAGAAGGCGGCGACTGTCAATCAGGGGGAAATCAAACTTGTCGGACCATTCGCGGAAAAGATAAAAGGCCAGCTGTTCCAGGTTAAGTCTGTGCTGCTTTAAATGCAGCTGGTACTCACCAGATTCTCCCTGCTTGCGGTAAGGTGGAAATAACTTGATCGTCAGTTTCATACAATTATTTTTCGAGCTTCTCCTTCATTTTCCTGCAGGGTAAAGCAAATAGTCCTGTTGCAATTACCGCCATATACTGTAAACTGTTTAGAGGATTGAGACCAACCAAACATTTGAGGAGTTTTAGCAAAAATGTTTTTCATTTATTTAGCCTACCTGATTTCAATAATGAACTTGACTTCAATCAAGATCCTGCTGCCTGAAATCATGATTGATCTTTCGGTAAGTTTAAACTGGCTAACCTGGGTGGTTAATTCATACACCCTGCCGGTTGCCGCCCTGATTCCAATTGCCGGCCGGATTGGTGACATGTATGGCCCGCGGCGTTTTTTCCTGGCCGGTATTTTTACTCTCGGCCTGGGATCTCTGCTTTGCGGAACAGCATTCAGCCTGGGCTGGCTTATCACCGGGCGAATTTTTCAGGCCCTGGGGGCAGCCCTGTTGGTTCCGAATTCACTGGCTATTTTACTTTCTAAAACTGATGAAAGTAAACGCGGTCAAGTGCTTGGTACCTGGAGCGCAATCGGTGCATCCGGCGCTGTTATTGGCCCGGTGATCTCCGGAAGTCTGGCTGACCTGTTTTCCTGGCGCGGCGCTTTTCTGGTAATCGCCGCCCTGGCGATGATAATTACTGCTGCTGCAGCAAGACAAATGATCGCCAACCAAGAGCTAGGCCCTTCAGTCTGTAAAGAAAAGAGTAGCTTTGATGCGCTTGGAGCCTTTGTTTTAATGAGTGCAACCGCTATTCTACTGCTGGGTATAACCCTGCTGCCTGATTGGGGCTGGGAGAATTATTGGATCAGGCTTAGCATTGCCGCCTTTTTCATTCTCTTTTCGATCTTTAAACGTATAGAGAATCGGGCTGTAAACCCGTTAATTGATCCGCAGTTAATGCGAGATAATCGCTTTAACCTGGGGTTGTTAACCGGTTTCCTGGAACAGGTTGTGGTATCAGGCACGCTATTCGTAATGCCAATCTTTTTCAGCACAGTACAGGGTTACGGCCCGGCAAAAACAGCGCTTCTGCTGCTGCCTGCCGCAATTAGCGTTACCTTATTTTCTCCCCTCGGTGGAAAAGTGTCCGACCGGTTTGGCCCCGGTTTGCCGATAACCGCAGGTATGGTTGTGCGGGCGGTGTCTTTTGTAATGCTCTCTCAAATTACCATCGAATCAACCTATTCATTTATAGCAACGGGATTGGCCTTAAACGGCCTCGGGTTTGCCTTTACAGCAACACCGGCCCTTCATGCAGTTTTATCTACTGTTGATTCCTCCCGGCACGGCATTGCCTCAGGAATTCACAACATGGTCCGTTTCACCGGAGCTGCCACGGGAACAACGATCGGCGGGATTATTCTCTACGCCCTGATTCCGGATACTTTCATTGGTTTAGCAGGGCCGATCCCCGGCTTCCGGGAAGCGTACCTGTTTGGAACAGCAGCCTGCCTGGTTGGCATGGTCGCTGGCTTTTACTTATACTTTACTGGCAGGAAAAAGATTGATGCTAAAAAAGATACAGCGCAAGCATAAGCTTAAACAGATGGTTGTTGCTTCACCGCTTTGAATCCCGATATAATATCGAGTAATTCGTCTGTAATTGCCGCCTGCCTTTCCTGCTGGTAGACGGTTTTCAACTGTTCAAGACGTTCGGCAATATTTTTTTCTGCCGCCTGCATCGCTGCAAGGCGGCTTGTATTTTCTGCTACAAGCGACAGTGCGCAGGCCCGGTATAAAGAGACAAAGAAGTACTGGCGCAACAGGGCAGACAGCAGTTGTTCTGTCGGCAGGGTGTATGTGGGCAGGGAACGAGATTGCCAGTTTAACCTGGCCTGACAAAGCTGATTAAAATCAACAGGCAACATCTTTTCAAACTGGGGACTAAAACCACCGGTTACCGGACGGTTGTAGTAAAGCAAAACTTCTTCGACAGCAGATTCAAGGCGCCAGCGATCAATTCTTTCCAACAGCGTTTGAATAAAAGGAGTTATCGCATTAATCGAACTAGGCATGTGAAATGTTTGCACCGGTTCTACCCCGGCACCGATTGTCCTGCTGACCACCTGCTCACCTATTGCCGCCAGAATTGCATCCCCGGGGTAACCGCCCTGGCTGTTCATTTCTTCCCGCCAGTAATCCTCCAGAGCATAGGTAACAATTTGCTCGTTAAACCGGCCGGCCAAGCCATGATCAGAGCCAAAAATCAATAACAGGGGCGGGTTTTCGCTACCTTTTGCACCACCGCCACTTTCCCGGTGGTCGGCCAGTACTACTGACAGACCAAGTTCAACTGTATGATAGTAGTCGTCTAGAGATTCGGCCGCTTTTTCATACTGGCGCACACTTGTAGCGGCAAGTGCTTTCATCGTCCGGACGATCGAAGAGAGATCTTCAGCGCTGGCGATTTGTTTTTGCAGCTGTTCTAAGTTGGAACCCAAGGCCGGAGGTCCTCCTTTGTTTGCTTGGTTTTATTCGTCATTTTTCCGGTCCGGATCTGATTCCAAGCCGGGGGCTGATGGTATTACAATATCTTTCTCTTCGAGATACGCTTCAATTGCTTTACTGGCTGTTTCAACAATTGCTTTCCTGTCTTCTTCGGATAAAAGTTCTCCGTCACTTATTTTATTAGTGACAGCTACCAGTTCGCTGCTTACCGCACTACGCACCCGTTCTTCAGCAGCGGGAATTTGTTCCACTTCAAGCTGGTCGAAGAGCCCTTCGGTAACCGACATCAGCACTGCAATCTGCTCAGGGATGGTCAGGGGCAGCAGTTCGGGCTGGGTCAGCACCTTGCGCACCCGGCGTCCCCGCTCAATGGTTTGGCGGGTTTTTTCATCCAGACGGGTTCCAAAACGGGCAAACATTTCCAGTTCTTCAAACTGGGCGTAAGAGAGGCGCAAATCACCAGTAACAGTGCGATAGGCGGGAAGCTGGGTTTTGCCGCCAACACGTGAAACCGATTTACCAACATCGACGGCAGGCAGGTGGTTGCGCTGAAAAAGTTCGGGAGAGAGGTAGATTTGTCCGTCGGTAATCGAAATCAGGTTCGTAGGTATGTATGCTGAAAGGTTTTGGGCCTGGGTTTCAATTATTGGCAAAGCGGTCAGCGAACCGCCGCCGTATTCTTCACGCAAGTGAGTTGCCCGTTCAAGCAAGCGTGAGTGCAGATAAAAAATATCACCCGGATAAGCCTCGCGCCCCGGCGGTCTTTCCAGCAATAGAGACAGTTCACGGTATGAACGGGCGTGAAGGGTTAGATCATCGTAAACAACCAGGACATCGCGTCCCTGTTCCATAAAATACTCAGCTATGGTGGTGGCGGCAAAGGGGGCAATAAAACGCAAACCCGGTGGGCCGTCACCTGAAGCTACAAGCACGGTTGTATACTCCATTGCCCCATATTCCCGCAGGCGGGCAATGAATTTAGCCACATCAGCCCCCTGCTGACCGATGGAACAGTAGACACAGAGGACGTCTTTATCGGCCTGGTTAATAATTGTATCCAGCGCAATAGCGGTTTTTCCGATCTGGCGATCGCCAAGGATCAATTCACGCTGCCCCCGGCCAACAGGTATTAAAGCATCAACCACTTTAAGGCCGGTCTGCAGTGGTTCAGTTACCGGTGAACGGGCCATAATTGGTGGAGCTTCCCGTTCTACGGGGCGTCTTTCGCTGAAGTTGATCGGGCCCCGGTTGTCCAGGGTATTGGCTGCCGCATCCAGTACCCGGCCAAGCAGGGCATCTCCAACGGGAATATCAACTACCCGACCGGTGCGGCGCACACGAGTGCCAGCAGCTACATCTTCATCGCTGCCCAGCATAATTACCCCGACTTCATTGCGGTCCAGGTTAAAAGCAATGCCGGTCACACCGCCGGGAAACTCAACCAGTTCTTCGGCCTGTACTCCGGCCAGCCCCGAAACCCGGGCAATTCCGCTGCCGATAGAAATAACGGTGCCGCTTTCTTCAACCCTGGGACGGTATTCTTGATCGGGATTTGCAACCCGATCAATCGCCCGGCCGGTATCTTCAACAGCCTGCTGCAGGGTGGAGAGCAAAGAAGAATTACTCGGCTTCTGCTTCACCAGTCGGCACCTCCTCTTGCTCTTTTTCTCTGCCGAGCTGGTTCAGTTCTTTTAAAATACCGGCTTCTACCCCATCCAGGTAGCTGTCAATATTCCAGCTGACCCGGTATCCGCCCGCTTCAAGCTCGAGTCCGCAGATTAAAGCATTGTCTCTTGATAAAATAACCTGAAGGTGATCCTGGTTGCCAGGAATCAGATCAGTAATTTTTTGTTCCAGATTTTTCTGCTGCCGGTCGGTTATTTCAAAAGCACTGCGCAGATTGAGCTGGTTATTGCTTTCACTCAGGCCCTTTTGCAGCTCCCTGCGGTCTGCCTGTTCCATATCATCAATTTTGACTAAAAAATGCTCCCAGGCTAGTTCTTCCAGCCGGACATCAGCCAGGTCGGAAAGGCAGCGGCGAGCCAGGGCTGAGGCCTGTCAGCCAAACCTTCTACGTAATTCTGCTGAAAAAGCTTCCTGCTCCCGTTCAAGGGCCAGCTCCCATCGTTTTCTGGTTTCCGCCACTTCGCTGCGGGCTTGCTTTAATAATTCGGATTTTTGATCTTCCGCTGCAGTGTGGGCTTCTTCCAGAAGCTTTTCTCTCCGGTTGTCAAGTTCGCTCTTATTACGGCGATATTCTTCTGCCTCTTCCTCTGCTTCCCGTCTGCTCTCTTCAGCCTTTTCTTCCCTCTCTATAATTTTTTGTTCCCGTTCATCCATCATCTTGGTTATCGGGCTATAGAGGAAAAAGCGCAACAGAAAAACGAGGATTAAAAAGTTGATGATCTGAAATATTATTGTGTACCAATCAATTATCATTTTAATTCTCCCATCTGTATGGTGTTGACAACACCGTTAACGCTACTGCAGAAAGTAATTCCAGAAGGGGTTGGCAAAAATCAGGATCATTGTTACCACAAAACAATAGATTGCCGTTGATTCAATCATGGCCAGGCCAACGAAGAGCGTTCTGGTAATAGTATTAGCCTCATCGGGCTGCTGGGCAATTGAACTCAGGGCCTGGGATACTGCGCGGCCTTGTCCCAGAGCGGGACCGACCGAGCCGACTGCAATAGTTAAACCGGCAGTAATAATTGATATAGCGCCAATCATGCTTAAACCTTCCATATCTTGTCCTCTCCTTCGCAGATTGCTCTGATCACTTTATTGTTCCCTTTTCTTTTCCAGCTCATGGTGAACCTGGCTGGCTGAGGCAATATAAACCATAGCCAGAATGGCAAAGATATAGGCCTGGATCAAACCGGTCAGCAGACCCAGGGCCTGCATAACAACAGGAAAGATCAGGGGAACAATTGTCAATAAAATAGCTACAATAACCGTACCGCTCATCATGTTTCCGTAGAGACGAACAGCTAAAGCCAGGGTGCGGCTAAGCTCACCGATAATATTAAAGGGCAACATGAAAAAAGTCGGCTTCAAGTATTGTTTCAGGTAATTGCCAATTCCCTGGCTGGCAATGCCGAAAATCGGTACGGCAATAAACACACTAATTGCCAGGGCCGCCGTTGTCGACAGCGAACTGGTAGGCGGAATATAGCCCGGCACTATAGCCAGAATATTTGACACTGCTATAAAGACA